>NZ_JASCOM010000149.1:0-14498 GCF_029959925.1 Pseudomonas sp. PS02303 | reverse complement strand
GGCAAGCCTCGCTCCTACAGGTCGGTGTGATCTGTAGGAGCGAGGCTTGCCCGCGAAGACGGACTCTCAGGCGATGAAGATTACGCGCCTGGGACGAAATGCTTCTGCGCCGTGCCACGTGCGATCAATCGGGAGATGTAGTCGAGCTTCTGCGCATCCTGATCCACAAAGCGGAAGGTCAGTTGCAGCCAGTCGCTGTCAGGTTTCGGCTCAAACGCGACAATGGCGTGCAAGTAGCCATTGAGGCGGGCGACTTCAGCGTTGTCGCCCTGCTCCAGGTCCAGCACGGCGCTGTCGAGGACTTGCGGCAGCGTGTCGGTGCGCTTTACCACCAGCAGCGCTTCCTTGATGCTCAAGGCTTTGATCACGCACTGCTGAATGCCGCTTGGCAAACGCAGCTGGCCTTGACCCCGACCGCTGGCGGGAGCGGAAGCAGCGCCCGGTGCCTTGACCGGCGGGCTATTGAGCAAACCGCGAGACGCAGCCGGGGCAGGGGTCGGCGCGGCGGCAGCAGGTTTGGCGAACGGGTTGACTGGCGCCGCTGCAGGTGCGACCACGGCCGCCTTGCCGCCGGTCAATGCGCTCAGGGAATCGTTGCCGAAAGCCGAGTTCATTTTGGTCGGCGCACCGTTCATCAAGGCGTCGAGCTTGCCGACCTTGTTCAGCGCTTGCTTGACCTTGGTCAGCAGTTGTTCGTTGGTGAAGGGCTTGCTGACGTAGCCGGAAACGCCGGCCTGAATCGCCTGGACCACGTTCTCTTTATCGCCACGGCTGGTCACCATCACGAAGGGCATGGTCTTGAGATTGTCCTGCTCGCGGCACCAGGTCAGCAGTTCCAGGCCAGACATTTCCGGCATTTCCCAGTCGCACAGCACCAGGTCGAACGCTTCCTTGGCCAGCATGGCCTGAGCTTTTTTGCCGTTGATGGCATCTTCGGTCCGGATACCCGGGAAGTAGTTACGCAGGCACTTCTTTACCAGGTCACGAATGAACGCTGCATCGTCCACCACCAACACACTGATCTTGCTCATCCATCACCCCTCGAAAAAATCCCGGCAAGCATACCGTTTTGCTGATGGCACATTGCCAAAAACCTTCAGTCACGCCGGGACTTTTCGTTCGCGGGTGCTGCTTTTGAAGTCGAAAGCCACACACAAAAACGCCCGGCCAAAGGACCGGGCGTTTTTCTTGGGCAGTCTTACTTATCGTCAGCTTTGCCCGGAACATTAGCGGTTTCGCCACTTGTGCCTTCAACTTCTTCTTTCATGCGCTTGAGGCCCAGGTGACGCACGTCCGTGCCGCGCACCAGGTAAATCACCAGTTCCGAGATATTGCGCGCGTGGTCGCCGATCCGCTCCAGCGAACGCAGCACCCAGATAATGCTCAAGACCCGCGAGATAGAGCGCGGGTCTTCCATCATGTAGGTCGCCAGCTCACGCAGTGCGGTCTTGTATTCGCGGTCGATGATCTTGTCGTACTGGGCCACCGACAACGCCAGGTCGGCGTCGAAGCGGGCAAAGGCGTCCAGCGCGTCACGCACCATGTTGCGCACCTGGTCGCCGATGTGGCGAACCTCGACGTAGCCGCGCGGGGCCTCGCCTTCTTCGCACAACTGAATGGCGCGGCGGGCGATCTTGGTCGCTTCGTCACCGATGCGCTCCAGGTCGATCACCGATTTGGAGATGCTGATGATCAGACGCAAGTCGGATGCGGCCGGCTGACGACGGGCCAGAATGCGCAGGCATTCTTCGTCGATGTTGCGTTCCATCTGGTTGATCTGGTCGTCGATCTCGCGAACCTGCTGGGCCAGGCCGGAGTCGGCCTCGATCAGCGCGGTCACCGCGTCATTGACCTGCTTTTCCACCAGACCGCCCATGGCCAGGAGGTGGCTGCGAACTTCCTCCAGCTCAGCGTTGAACTGCGCGGAGATGTGATGGGTAAGGCCTTCTTTACTAATCATTCGGTTCGCTCCGCGAAAGTTGCCAGCTTCAAGCTGCAAGCTTCAAGCAGTTATGTATAAGTCCTGATATCGCACCGCTTCCTACTTGCCGCTTGAAACTTGCGGCTTTCAGCTGTACGGCTAGCCGTACCGCCCCGTGATGTAGTCTTCGGTCTGCTTCTTCGCCGGATTGGTGAACAACGTATCGGTGTCGCCGAATTCCACCAGTTTGCCCATGTACATGAACGCCGTGTAGTCGGAAACCCGCGCGGCCTGCTGCATGTTGTGGGTCACGATGACAATGGTGAATTTCGATTTCAATTCGTAGATCAGTTCTTCGACTTTCAGCGTGGAGATCGGGTCGAGTGCCGAGCATGGTTCGTCGAGCAGCAGCACTTCCGGCTCTACAGCGATGGTGCGCGCGATGACCAGACGTTGCTGCTGACCACCGGACAGGCCGAGTGCCGATTCATGCAGACGGTCTTTGACTTCGTCCCACAGCGCCGCGCCTTTCAACGCCCACTCGACCGCTTCGTCGAGAACGCGCTTTTTGTTGATGCCCTGGATACGCAGGCCGTACACCACGTTTTCGTAGATGGTTTTCGGGAACGGGTTCGGCTTCTGGAACACCATGCCGACGCGACGACGCAGTTCGGCCACGTCTTCGCCCTTGCGGTAGATGTTGTGGCCGTACAGGTTGATTTCACCTTCTACGCGGCAACCGTCGACCAGGTCGTTCATGCGGTTGAAGGTACGCAGTAGCGTGGACTTGCCGCAGCCGGACGGGCCGATGAAGGCGGTCACACGCTGTTTCGGAATGTTCAGGCTGACGTCGTACAGCGCTTGTTTGTCGCCGTAGAACAGGTTCAGGCCCGGCACTTCGATGGCCACGGTTTCCTGTTCAAGGCTCAAGCTCTGTTTGTCGCGGCCCAGGGCAGACATGTTGATGCCGTGGGTATGTGCTTCGTGCTGCATGGGGTCTCACTCCGTTCGTAGCTGCAAGCTTCTAGCTGCAAGCTGCAAGTTTTGAGCAAAAGCGGCTTATAGCTTGCCGCTTGTGGCTAATGGCTTTAGCTGTCTAGAGCTTTGTATTTTTCGCGCAGATGGTTACGGATATAAACGGCCGACAGGTTCAACGTGGCGATCACCAGCACCAGCAGCAGCGCCGTGGCGTACACCAGCGGCCGCGCGGCCTCGACGTTCGGGCTTTGGAAGCCGACGTCATAGATATGGAAGCCCAAGTGCATGATCTTCTGGTCCAGGTGGAGGTACGGGTAGTTGCCGTCCAGTGGCAGCGACGGCGCCAGTTTCACCACACCCACCAGCATCAGCGGCGCCACTTCACCGGCGGCGCGCGCCACGGCGAGGATCATGCCGGTCATCATTGCCGGGCTGGCCATTGGCAGCACGATCTTCCACAAGGTTTCAGCCTTGGTCGCGCCGAGGGCCAACGAGCCTTCACGCACGGTGCGAGGAATCCGCGCCAGGCCTTCTTCCGTGGCCACGATCACCACCGGCACCGCCAGCAGCGCCAGGGTCAGGGACGCCCAAAGCAAACCCGGTGTACCGAAGGTCGGCGCCGGCAACGCTTCCGGGAAGAACAACCGGTCAACCGAACCGCCAAGTACGTAGACGAAGAAGCCCAGGCCGAACACGCCGTAGACAATCGCCGGAACGCCCGCCAGGTTGTTCACCGCGATGCGGATAATTCGGGTCAACGCGTTCTGCTTGGCGTATTCACGCAGGTAAACCGCCGCCAACACGCCGAACGGCGTCACGATCATCGCCATGATCAAGGTCATCATGACGGTGCCGAAAATGGCCGGGAAGATCCCGCCCTCGGTGTTCGCTTCACGCGGGTCATCGCTGAGGAATTCCCAGACCTTGCTGACGTAGAAGCCGATCTTGGTGAAGGTGCCCATGGCGTTCGGCTGATAGGCGCGGACCACTTTGCCGATGCCGATCTCGATCTCTTTGCCGTTGGCATCGCGGGCGGTCAGGCTGTCGCGGTTGAACTGGGCGTGCAGGTCATTCAGGCGGGCTTCGATGTCCTGATAACGAGCATTGAGCTCAGCGCGCTCGGATTCCATGTCCGCTTGCGCGGCGGCGTCGAGCTGGCCGGCCAGTTCCAGTTTGCGACCGTGCAGACGCACACGTTCCAGACCGGCGTTGATCGCGCCAATGTCGACTTTTTCCAGGGTCTTGAGCTGTGCAGCAAGCTTGTTCACGCGATCGACACGGGCCTGCAACTCGGGCCATGCGGCTTCGCCCTCAGCAATGACTTTGCCGTCCTGCTTGACGTTGACCAGGTAGCCGTAGAAGTTGCCCCACTCGCGACGCTCGACGGCCATCAGCTCCGGCGGCGTCTTCTGGTTGGTCAGCCACTCGCCGACGATCCAGGTGAAGTCGTTGCCGTTCAGGTCGCGGTTGCCGACCTTGATCAGCTCACGGGTCATGAACTCCGGGCCCTGATCGGGCACCGGCAGACCAGCGCTTTTCAGGCGCTCGCGCGGCACTTCTTCTTTCTGCACCACTTCGCCGATGACGAGGTGGTTGGCCTGGCCCGGCACGTCATAACTGGCGTGCACCAGGTCTGCCGGCCAGAAGTGGCCCAGACCGCGCACGGCAATCACCGCCAGCAAGCCAATGGTCATGATGACCGCGATGGACACCGCGCCACCGCTGATCCAGACGCCTGGGGCGCCGCTCTTGAACCATCCTTTCAGGGAGTTCTGTTTCACAGACTTCTACCTTTCTTAAAGCGACGAGTATTTCTTGCGCAGACGCTGACGAATCAGTTCCGCGAGGGTGTTCATGACGAAGGTGAACAACAGCAGCACCAGTGCCGAGAGGAACAGCACGCGATAGTGGCTGCCGCCGACTTCCGACTCGGGCATTTCCACCGCGACGTTGGCGGCCAGCGTTCGCAGACCTTCGAACAGGTTCATTTCCATGACCGGGGTGTTACCGGTGGCCATCAGCACGATCATGGTTTCACCGACCGCACGGCCCATGCCGATCATCAGTGCCGAGAAGATGCCCGGGCTGGCGGTGAGGATCACCACACGGGTCATGGTCTGCCATGGCGTCGCACCGAGGGCCAGGGAACCGAGGGTCAGGCCGCGGGGCACGCTGAACACGGCGTCTTCGGCGATGGAGTAAATGTTCGGGATGACCGCGAAGCCCATGGCCAGACCGACTACCAGAGCGTTGCGTTGGTCGTAGGTAATGCCCAGGTCGTGGGAGATCCACATGCGCATGTCGCCGCCGAAGAACCAGGTTTCCATGTACGGGCTCATGTACAGCGACAACCAGCCCACAAACAGAATCACCGGGATCAGGATCGCGCTTTCCCAGCCGTCCGGCACTTTCAGGCGGATGGACTCAGGCAGGCGGCTGAAGACGAAACCGGCGACCAGGATGCCGATCGGCAGGAGCATCAGCAGGCTGAAGATGCCCGGCAAATGCCCTTCCACATAAGGCGCGAGGAACAGGCCGGCGAAGAAGCCGAGGATCACCGTCGGCATCGCTTCCATCAGCTCGATCACCGGCTTGACCTTGCGGCGCATGCCCGGGGCCATGAAATACGCGGTGTAGATCGCGGCAGCGACGGCCAGAGGAGCGGCCAGCAGCATGGCGTAGAACGCGGCTTTCAGGGTGCCGAAGGTCAGTGGCGACAGGCTCAGCTTGGGTTCGAAGTCGGTGTTGGCGGCGGTCGATTGCCAGACGTATTTAGGCTCGTCGTAGTTCTCGTACCAGACCTTGCTCCACAACGCGCTCCACGACACTTCCGGGTGCGGGTTGTCGAGCAGCAGCGGCTGAATCTTGCCGCCCGCTTCGACGATCACACGGTTGGCCCGTGGCGACAGGCCGAAGACACCTTGGCCGTCGACCACCTGGTCCACCAGCAAGGTGCGGTGGGCGGTGCTGTGGAACACGCCAAGCTTGCCGGAGGCGTCGAGGGCCACGAAGCCTTTGCGACGTTCTTCAGCGGTGATTTCAACGATCGGCGTAGTGCCCATCTGGAAAGTGCGGATCTGCTTCAGGCGCAACTCGCCATCCGGGTCACGGGCCATGAACCACTGGGCCAGGCCGCCTTTGGAGTCGCCGAGGATCAGCGAGATACCGCCCACCAGTTGAGTACTGGCAGTGATTTCGGCGTCACCGTTTTCCAGCAATTTGTAGCGACCGTTGAGGCTCTTGTCGCGCAGGCTGAACACGTCGGCCTGGGCGCGACCGTTGATCACGTACAGCCATTGCTGACGCGGATCGACAAAGATGTTCTTCACCGGCTCGGTCATCTGCGGCAGCTCGATACGCTTCTGCTCGTTGGTGACTTCGCCGGTCATCATGTTTTCTTCGCTGGTCAGCGAGAGCACATTGAGTTGCGAACCGGTGGAGCCAACCAGCATCAGAGTGGTGTCGGTGGCGTTGAGGCTGACGTGCTCAAGCGCACCGCCCGCCTCGTTCAGCGCAATCGGAGTTTCGCCGTACGGGTATTCGACGGCTGGCGAGATGGTTTTCTTGCCGTCCGGGTAGCTGACCTTATACGTGTGGCGGAACACCAGCGCCTGGCCATTGGACAAACCTACAGCCACCAAGGGATGGCCCGGTTGGTCTTCGCCGATGGAAGTCACGGTAGTGCCGGCCGGGATCGGCAGATCGACGCGCTTGAGTTCGGCGCCACTGTCGATATCGAAGAACAGTGCCTGCCCTTTGTCGGAAACCCGCATGGCGACCTGGTTCTGCTCTTCCAGGGAGATCATCAGCGGCTTGCCGGCGTCTTGCATCCAGGCAGGCGTGATGGCGTCCTTGGCGGTCAGGTCGGCACCCTGGAACAGCGGCGCGACGACGTAGGCGAGGAAGAAAAAGATCAGCGTGATCGCGCCGAGAACGGCAAGGCCGCCCACGAGGACGTACCAGCGGGTCAGGCGATCTTTGAGCGCGCGGATGCGGCGCTTGCGTTGCAGCTCAGGCGTATTGAAATCAATTCGCTTGGGGGGATTAGTAGTCATGGTGGAATTGGCCAGATCATTCATGCGCACACCCTAGCGATCCTGTATGACAGAAAGATGACAATGCAGTGACGCAACAAATCCGCCGCCAGCGGGAACTGGCAGTGGACCGGAAATTTGGGGGCCGGCGTACCGGCATTTGCAGGATCGAAGCTTGCTCGCGAAGGCATCATTACATTCAACGTCACGTTGACTGAACCACCGCTTTCGCGGGCAAGCCTCGCTCCTGCAGAGCCCGGGATTACCCCGGGCTCAGGGTTTTACTTTTTTGCTACGTTGCTGCCTTCTTGCAGACCCAGGTCAGCCAGTGCTTTTGCAGCAACCTTGGCTGGCAGTGGGATGTAACCGTCTTTCACTACAACTTCCTGACCCTGTTTGGACAGAATCAGTTTCACGAACTCAGCTTCCAGCGGGGCCAGAGGCTTGTTCGGGGCTTTGTTGACGTAAACGTAGAGGAAACGCGACAGTGGGTACTTGCCGTTCAGGGCGTTTTCTTCGCTGTCTTCGATGAACTCGGTGCTGCCTTTCTTGGCCAGGGCCACCGTCTTCACGCTAGCGGTTTTGTAGCCGATGCCCGAGTAACCAACACCGTTCAGCGAAGAGCTGATCGACTGCACGACCGAAGCCGAACCTGGTTGTTCGTTGACGTTTGGCTTGTAGTCGCCTTTGCACAGGGCTTCTTCTTTGAAGTATCCGTAGGTGCCGGATACCGAGTTACGACCGAACAGCTGAACCGGCTTGTTGGCCAGGTCGCCCGTCACGCCCAGATCACCCCAGGTTTTCACGTCGGTTTTAGCACCGCACAGACGAGTCGAGGAGAAGATCGCGTCGACTTGCTCCATGGTCATGTGCTGGATCGGGTTGTCTTTGTGTACGAAGACAGCCAGGGCGTCCACGGCAACCGGGATAGCGGTTGGCTTGTAGCCGTATTTGGTTTCGAAGGCTTGCAGCTCGTTGTCCTTCATCTTGCGGCTCATCGGGCCCAGGTTAGCGGTGCCTTCAGTCAGCGCAGGTGGCGCGGTAGAGGAACCAGCAGCCTGAATCTGGATGTTGACGTTCGGGTATTCTTTTTTGTAGTTCTCAGCCCACAGGGTCATGAGGTTGGCCAGGGTATCGGAGCCGACGCTGGACAGGTTGCCCGACACACCAGTGGTCTTGGTGTAGCTCGGGATAGCAGGGTCAACAGCGGCAACCGCGTTGGCAGTCGCAACGCCAGCAGCGACAAAAGTCATTGCCGCCATCAAACGCTTCAGTTTCATGCCTTACTCCTAGCAGATAGGGTGTGTTAGTCGGGGCCAAGTATCAGCAGGCCGTGTGAACACTCTATGGCTGAAATATGACAATTGGATGAAAGGCCAGCATTCGAGTTTTTTGCCGGATAATTCATGCGCCCCAAATCGCTAGCAGGCTAGCCCCACATTGGAATGCAATTCAATGTGGGCGCTAGCCTGCTATCGATAGGGCCGGTACAGCTACAGACAGTTTCGGGGATCAGCGACCCTTCTTCCAAAGATACGCACCCACCAGAATCCCGACCCCGCAAATGATCGCCACGTAGTAGGCAGGCCCCATCGGGCTTTCCTTGAGCAGCAGCGTCACCACCATCGGCGTCAAACCACCGAAAATCGCATAGGCCAGGTTGTAGGAGAACGACAACCCGCTGAAGCGCACCACCGCTGGAAAGGCTTTGACCATCACGTAGGGCACTGCACCGATGGTCCCGACCAGGAAACCGGTCAAGGCGTACATCGGGAACAGCCAGTCCGGGTGGTTGAACAGGCTGTGATAGAACGTCCACGAGCTGATCAACAGCGCGGCGCTGCCAAACACAAACACTCGGCCAGCGCCGAAACGGTCAGCCAGGGCACCGGAAGCCACGCAACCTACACTCAGGAACACGATCGCCAGGCTGTTGGCCTGCAACGCGGTAGTTGGCGAGAAGTGGTAAACGGTCTGCAGCACGGTCGGCGTCATCAGAATGACCACGATGATGCCGGCGGACAGCAGCCAGGTCAGCAACATGGAAATCAGGATCGCACCGCGATGGTCACGCAGCACCGCGCGCAGAGGCACTTCTTCGGCCAGGGCCTTGCGCAGTTGCAGTTCGGCAAACACCGGGGTCTCGTGCAACCAGCGGCGCAGGTAGACCGAGAACAGACCGAACACGCCACCCAGCAGGAACGGGATCCGCCAGGCGTAATCGGACACTTCCAGCGGGGTGTAAATGCTGTTGATCGCCGTGGCGACCAATGAACCCAGGAGGATGCCAGCCGTCAGACCGCTCGTCAGGGTGCCGCAGGCATAACCGATATGTCGCTGCGGCACGTGTTCGGAAACGAATACCCACGCGCCCGGCACTTCACCGCCAATCGCCGCGCCTTGAATCACCCGCATCAACAGCAACAGGATCGGCGCCCACATGCCGATCTGCGCATAGGTCGGCAGCAGACCCATGATCAGGGTCGGCACCGCCATCATGAAAATGCTCAGGGTGAACATCTTTTTGCGGCCAAGCAGGTCGCCGAAATGGGCCATCACAATGCCGCCCAACGGACGAGCGAGGTAGCCGGCGGCGAAAATGCCGAACGTCTGCATCAGGCGCAGCCACTCGGGCATGTCCGCCGGGAAGAACAGTTTGCCCACCACCGTGGCGAAGAACACGAAGATGATGAAGTCGTAAAACTCCAGTGCACCGCCCAGGGCAGACAGCGATAACGTCTTGTAGTCGCTACGGGTTAACGGGCGTGCGGGCTGGGTCGGCTGCGCGATGCTAGAGGGCGCTGTGGTCATGGCAAGGGCTTCTCTTATAGTCGGATCTGCAACCCCAACAACGCTGGCGAGGGCTTGGGCAGGTCCGGCACGATAGCAAATTGTTCGAAAAAGCACATAGAGGTGCGTATTTGACGGTCAAAATGAGAACCGGACGGTCGTCTCGGAGTCTACCGATCGATATACTCGCTGCGTTGCAGCATTTGTAAGGGGTTGCTGTGCGAAAACGCGCTGGATGACTGGCAAGGTCATTGCGTGGCTCAGTCGGTTTCGCAGAGTTTCCCTTTAGGCGCCTTTCGAAAAACGTGACGAACGTAGTATGTTCGGGGCTGAATCGTTTTTTCTTGAGACGGCTATTCACCTGAAGTACCAATGAAGAGTCACGGGTCAGAGGCACCCCCGGCATGATAGAGCTCGAACAAGAAGATCCAATTCCGCAAGGCGACCTTGCCCTGCAAATCACCGCGCTTCCGCGTGAAACCAACGGCTTTGGCGATATTTTCGGCGGCTGGCTGGTGGCACAGATGGATTTGGCCGGCACCGCAATGGCCAGCAAAGTTGCGGGTGGGCGCGTAGCAACCGTGGCGATTGATCGCATGGCGTTCCTGGTCCCGGTGGCGGTCGGCGCTCAGCTGTCCTTCTATACCCAGGCGCTGGAAATCGGTCGCAGCTCGATTCAGATGATGGTCGAAGTCTGGAGCGACGATCCGCTGTCCAGCGAGTGGCGTAAAGTGACTGAAGCCGTGTTTGTGTTTGTCGCGATCGATGGCAGCGGCCGTACTCGTTCGGTTCCTCCACGCGCGCGTTAAACACGGCGACCTTTCTGCGGTCCATTGCAGTCATTGTTCCTGATCGAGAGTTGCCCCATGAGCACGCCCAACGTTGAAGCCGTGAAACTGGATGAACTGAACTGCTGGCGCATCCGCCACGGTCAGGCCGAATTGCTGGTTGCCCAGCAAGGCGCGCACATCCTCAGTTATCAATTGGCCGGCCAACCGCCGCTGATCTGGCTTAACGATGAGGCCGTGTTCAAGACCGGCAAGAGCATCCGCGCCGGCGTGCCGGTGTGCTGGCCGTGGTTCGGCAATTTCAAGCGCAACCCGCAAAGCGTCCAGGCGATGCGCGTCAGCAACGAACCGCCGACTGCCCACGGTTTTGTCCGGGCGATGGATTGGGAATTGGGCGGCATAGAAACCGAGGGCGAGAGCCTGAAGGTGGAATTCGTCCTGCCCTACCCCGAAGGCGGCTTTCCAGGCTGGCCACATCAGGTGGATCTGAAGTTGAGCATCCGTCTGGATGAGCAACTGCACATCAGCTTGACCAGCCACAATCAGGGCACCGATACCGTCACCATCAGCCAAGCGTTGCACAGTTACTTCGCTGTCAGCGATGTGCGCACGGTGCATGTCGAAGGGCTGGATAGCTTGAGCTATATCGAAACGCTGGACGACTGGAAAACCGTGACCCAGACCGGCGATCTGCGCTTTACCGGCGAAACCGACCGTATCTACCTCGATACCCCGGCGAAGCTGAGCATTGTCGACCCGGCCTGGAAACGGCGCATTGAGCTGACCAGCAGTGGTTCGCGCTCGGCGGTGATCTGGAACCCGTGGATCGAACGCGCGGTGGCATTCAGCGACATGGCCGACGATGGCTGGCAGAAGATGCTGTGCATCGAGACGGCGAATGTGATGGATGATGTGGTGACGCTGAAACCCGGCGCCACCCACACTCTCGAAGTCAGCATCGCCAGCAACCCTTTATAAGCAACACCACAAAACCAATGTGGGAGCGAGCCTGCTCGCGATGACGTCATAACATCCAACATCAATATTGGCTGTTACACCGCTATCGCGAGCAGGCTCGCACACAGTGGATCTTTGTCAGTCTGGTTGGCGCTGTTACAAATCCGACTCCTGCACCACCCGCACCTTCGCCGCATCCAGCGCATACGCCGCGTCAGCCAAATCATTGTTGACCTTCTCGACCTTCAGCGTGCCGGTCACCCACAGCGGTGTGTAGATATCGTCCAGCTTCAAACCCTTCGGATAACGCACCAACACCAATTGGTTAGGTGGCGGTGGCGGCACGTGGATGCAGGCGCCCGGGTACGGGACAAGGAAGAACAGCGTGCTGCGGCCCTTGGCGTCGGACTCCAGCGGTACCGGATAACCGCCGATGCGGATGTTCTTGTCGTTCATCGACGGCACGGTTTTGGTCGAATACATCACCGCCGGCAAGCCCTTGCTCTGCTTCATGCCACCTTTTTCAGTAAAGGTGCCATCGCCTTCGGGGGAGTTGTGGTTGATTTCGGGCATGGCCTCGAGGGCTTTCTGGTCCGACTTGGGCATCAGTTCGAGCCAGTCGGTTTCCGGCAGTTCGCCGGCATGGGCAAGGCCCGTACCCAGTAAAAGAAAAGTCAGCAGAAAACGGCGCATGAAGGTGCTCGGCATAAGGAGAGGTCTGTGCAACGCCGAGCATTCTAGCCCTCCCCGCGTGCGGCGCGGAGAGGACTTCGTCGCTTGAATCAGTTCTTTCTGATCAAACCGTAGATCACCAGCAGCACCACCGCGCCGACCAGCGCACCGATGAAGCCTGCACCTTCGCCTGCGTGATAGATGCCCAGAGCCTGGCCGCCGTAAGTGGCCGCCAGCGAACCGCCGATACCGAGCAGGATGGTCATGATCCAGCCCATGCTGTCATCACCCGGTTTCAGGAACCGAGCCAGCAGGCCGACGATCAAGCCGATAAAGATGGTTCCGATAATTCCCATGGCACTTCCCTCTGATTGAATGGCAACGCAGAAGCCTAGTCAGACTTTCGCATCCTGCCATGAGAGAACGGCGGACCTAGAATGGTTCCGCCGCTGCCACATGAAACTGTTTATTCGGCGATGAGCGCTTCGACCTTGAGGATCTGCGCGGCCAGTGTTTCGCGGTTTGCACAACGCAGGTTGGCGTGACCGACCTTGCGGCCAGCCTTGAACGCTTTGCCATAGTGATGCAGATGGCAATCGGCGATAGCCAGGACCTTTTCAGTCTCCGGGACTTTGCCGATGAAGTTGAGCATCGCGCTCTCGCCGACCTTCGCCGTCGAACCCAGCGGCAGGCCAGCAACAGCCCGCAGGTGGTTTTCGAACTGGCTGCACTCGGCGCCTTCAGTGGTCCAGTGACCCGAGTTATGCACGCGCGGGGCGATTTCGTTGGCCTTGAGGCCTCCGTCGACTTCAAAGAACTCGAACGCCATCACGCCGACGTAATTCAGCTGCTTGAGCACGCGGCTGGAATAGTCTTCCGCCAAGGCTTGCAGCGGATGGTCGGTGCTGGCCACGGACAGTTTGAGGATGCCGCTGTCGTGGGTGTTGTGAACCAGCGGATAGAACCTGGTTTCACCATCGCGAGCACGCACAGCGATCAGCGAGACCTCGCCGGTGAACGGCACGAAGCCTTCCAGCAGGCAGGCCACGCTGCCCAGTTCGGCGAAGGTGCCGACCACGTCTTCCGGTTTGCGCAGGACTTTCTGGCCCTTGCCGTCGTAACCCAGGGTGCGGGTTTTCAGCACGGCCGGCAGACCGATCGACGCCACGGCAGCGTCCAGATCGGCTTGCGATTGAATGTCGGCGAACGCAGGGGTGGGAATCCCCAGGTCCTTGAACATGCTCTTCTCGAACCAGCGATCGCGGGCGATACGCAGGGCTTCGGCGCTCGGGTAGACCGGGACGAATTGCGACAGGAAAGCCACGGTTTCAGCCGGGACACTTTCGAACTCGAAGGTCACCAGATCGACTTCATCAGCCAGCTGACGCAGGTGGTCCTGATCGCCATAATCGGCCCGCAGGTGTTCGCCCAACGCGGCTGCGCAAGCATCCGGTGCCGGGTCCAGGAAAGCGAAGTTCATGCCCAGCGGGGTGCCCGCCAACGCCAACATGCGGCCCAACTGGCCGCCACCGATTACACCGATCTTCATCGTCAACAACCTCAGGCGATGCGTGGGTCTGGATTTTCCAGGACGCTGTCTGTCTGCTCAGCGCGGAATTTTTTCAGCACCGCGTGGAACTGCGGGTGCT
Source organism: Pseudomonas sp. PS02303 (assembly GCF_029959925.1). Lineage (NCBI taxonomy): Bacteria > Pseudomonadati > Pseudomonadota > Gammaproteobacteria > Pseudomonadales > Pseudomonadaceae > Pseudomonas > Pseudomonas sp. PS02303. Next base: position 709 of record NZ_JASCOM010000149.1, on the reverse strand, counting down.
TGGCGCCGAGGATACTCGCCGACAGCAGGGCTGCGTTGATCGCGCCGGCCTTGCCGATGGCCAGGGTGGCAACCGGAATGCCCGCTGGCATCTGCACGATCGAGAGCAGCGAATCGACGCCCGAGAGCATCGACGACTGCACCGGCACGCCCAGCACCGGCAGATGGGTCTTGGCCGCACACATGCCAGGCAAGTGGGCCGCGCCGCCGGCACCGGCGATGATCACCTCGATGCCACGCGCCTCCGCCTCTTCGGCGTACTGGAACAGCAGGTCCGGGGTGCGGTGGGCAGAGACCACTTTCACCTCGTAAGGGATGCCGAGCTTTTCCAGCATATCGGCGGTGTGGCTAAGGGTGGACCAATCGGACTTGGAGCCCATGATCACGCCAACCAGTGCACTCATCGTCGTGCCTCTTCTCTCTGGGCGCCCGCAGGCGCGTCAAAAAACAACAAGCCACGCAAAATGCGTGGCTTGATTGTACGAATTATGGCCAGTCAAGCCGGCCGAAGGCCGCGCAGTATACCTCAATGAAGCAGATAAACAGCCCCTGAAACGACCATCTGTCATACGGCGCAAAGTGCCGGTTTTATTGACTTGAAGGTCAGCGAAAGAACACCACAAATCCCCTGTGGGAGCGAGCCTGCTCGCGAATGCAATGTGCCAGTCGCCGACACTGTTGACTGAACCACCGCATTCGCGAGCAGGCTC
>NZ_JASCOM010000148.1:0-14599 GCF_029959925.1 Pseudomonas sp. PS02303 | reverse complement strand
AGCTTGCTCCCGCTGGACTGCGCAGCAGGCCTTCTTTTGGGGCCGCTTCGCAGCCCGACGGGAGCAAGCTCCCTCGCCACAGGACACTGCCAGCAAAGTTTGTAAGGACGCCACGAAATCGTCTTTACCCAAGCTTTACGCTCCGCTGACCGCCGCTGACCTTGATCTGCGTATTCTGAACTCATCCGGAACGTACCGGGAACGAGACAAGGAGATTCACCATGCGCAAGACTCTTATCGCTCTGATGTTCGCTGCCGCCCTGCCGACCGTTGCCATGGCCATGCCTGAAGGTTCCGGCCCGATGGATGGCCCGATGGACGGCCCGCGCCACGGCGGTCAGATGCACGGCATGCACGGTAAAGGCCCGTACAGCCAGCTGGACCTGAGCCGCGAACAGCGTGAGCAGATCCGCAAAATCATGGGCGAGCAGATGCACGAGCGTAAGCAAGTGGTCGAGAAGTACCTGGAGAAACTCTCGCCGGCCGACCAGAAAGCCATGAAAGATGAAATGGCCGCCAACCACAAAAAAGCCGAAGCCGATGTCCGTGGCCTGCTGAAACCGGATCAACAGAAGAAATTCGACGAGATCCAGAAGAAGAAGGCTGAGCGCCGCGCCGAATGGGCCGAATTCAAGGCGTGGAAAGCGCAACAACCGCAAAAAGCGCAATAATGCACTGACCCCGGACCCGACGGCTAACCCCGTCGGGTCTTTTGCCATTGTAGGACTTGGCGGTGCGGGCAAGTCGGATCGCCGTACCGCTCGCTCCTACAGGTCGGCCCGCTCCCACATGGGATTTGTGATCGTTTGAGGATTTTCTGTGCGCTCATTGTTCTGGCGTATCCTGGCCAGCTTCTGGCTGGCCATCACTCTGGTTGCAGGGCTTTCCATTCTGTTGGGGCACATGCTCAACCAGGACGCGTGGATTCTCAGCCGCCACCCGGGCCTCAACACCCTGGCCGAACAGTGGACGCAAACCTACGAAGCCCAAGGTGAGGAAGCGGCCCAGGACATTCTGGAACAGCGCAAGCGCCAGTATCACATTGACGTTCAGGTGCTCAACGAGAGCGGCGACCCGGTGGTGCGCGGTACCTTTCCCCGGCGTGCGGCGGCTTTCGAAGCACGGCAGAACAACGACGATCGCCGCCTGCCGTGGCGACGCCTGACCGACGAATACACCAGCGCCAAGACCGGCGACACCTACCTGCTTATCTACCGCATCCCGCACCCGGAACTGGACGCCTGGCACCGCGAAAGCCTGCTCTGGCCGCTAAGTGCGCTGGGCATTGCGCTGGTGGTGCTTACCCTCTTCAGCCTGTTCGTGACCTTGTCCATCACTCGCCCGCTGAACCGCTTGCGCGGCGCGGTGCATGACCTTGGGCAAACCACCTATCAGCAGAACAGCCTGGTGAAACTGGCCAACCGGCGCGACGAATTTGGTGTATTGGCCAACGACTTCAACCGCATGGGTGCGCGCCTGCAAAGTCTGATCGGCAGCCAGCGACAGTTACTGCGCGACGTGTCCCATGAACTGCGTTCACCGCTGGCGCGACTGCGCATTGCCTTGGCACTGGCCGAACGGGCCACCCCCGAAGAACGGGAGAAGCTCGCGCCACGCTTGACCCGTGAGTGCGATCGACTAGAGGCCCTGATCAGTGAAATCCTGGTACTGGCACGGGTCGATGCCGACAACGCCAGCGCTGAAGAAGTGGATCTGAATGCGCTGCTCAATACGCTGCAAAAAGATGCGCAATTGGCTTCACCGGAGCAGACCGTTCACCTCGACGCCGAACCGCAGCTGAACCTCAAAGGCTGGCCGACGATGATCGAGCGTGCCGTCGATAACCTGCTGCGCAATGCCCAGCGCTTCAATCCCGCAGGGCAGCCGATTGAAATGCAGGCGGTGCGCCAGGGCGAGCGGATTGTGATCAGCGTCAGGGACCATGGGCCCGGTGTCGATGCCGAGCATTTGAACCTGCTGGGTGAGCCGTTCTATCGGGCACCGGGGCAGACGGCAGCCGGACATGGCTTGGGATTGGCGATTGCGCGACGCGCGGCAGAACGGCATGGCGGGAGCCTGGTGCTGGCCAATCACCCGCAAGGCGGGTTCATCGCCAGCCTGGAATTACCGTTGGTGCCCGGTGCAGTCGTCCAGCCTTGAAAGCTTCGCGGGCAAGCCTCGCTCCTACAGGTCCTATGCCGAACGCACTATCGAGGCACTGATCGTTCCCACGCAGAGCGTAGGAACGATCCTTACTGACCAGGCCAGGCGCTGACGAACTCGGCCAGGTCAACCTTCTCGGCCACGCGCGGTTCTTTCTGCGGTGTGCCCAGGTACAGGAAGGCGATCACCTGTTCTCCTTCCGCCAACCCCAGCCCCTTGGCCACATGCGCCGAATAGGCCAGATCCCCTGTGCGCCACACCGCGCCAATGCCTTGCGCGTAAGCGGCCAGCAGAATCCCGTGAGCGGCACATCCTGCCGCCAGCAATTGCTCGGATTTCGGGTATTTGACGTGGTCCTGCAACCGCGCGATTACCACAACCACCAGCGGTGCGCGCAACGGACCGTTACGCGCCTTGTCCAGCGCCGCCTCGGACACTTCGCTGTCTTGCAGCTTCGCCGCTTCGGCCAGCAACTCGCCCATTTGCTCACGCGCCGCACCTTCGACTGTCAGGAAGCGCCAAGGCTGCAGGTGGCCGTGGTCCGGCGCACGCATCGCGGCAGAAAACAGCACTTCGCGCTGTTCTGCGGTGGGTGCCGGTTCGAGCAGTCGTGGAACGGAAACACGGTTGAGCAAAGCGTCGAGAGCCTGCATCGGCCACCTCCTGAAAAATATGTGCGGCTATTCTAGCGGTATCTGGCGCGGGGATGCCGGTTTACATGCCCTGCCTCGCAGGTAGAATAGCGGCCTTCCCTTCTTCAGCCCGAGCGGACTTCATGGCGTTGCCGACCTTACGGATTATTGGTTTCATCATCGGCATCTTCCTGATCACGCTGGCCATCGCCATGGTCGTGCCCATGGCCACCCTGGTGATTTTCGAGCGCACGAGCGATCTGCCGTCGTTCCTCTGGGCGAGCATGATTACCTTCGTCGCGGGTTTGGCCCTGGTCATCCCCGGCCGGCCCGAACACATACACTTGCGCCCGCGGGACATGTACTTGCTGACCGTCAGCAGCTGGCTGGTGGTCTGCGTTTTTGCCGCGCTGCCGTTCTTGCTGACCCAGCACATCAGCTACACCGACTCGTTCTTCGAAAGCATGTCCGGCATCACGGCCACCGGCTCAACCGTACTCAACCACCTCGACGACATGTCCCCCGGCATCCTGATGTGGCGCTCGTTGTTGCACTGGATCGGCGGGATCGGCTTTATCGGCATGGCGGTGGCCATTCTGCCGCTGCTGCGCATCGGTGGCATGCGGCTGTTCCAGACCGAGTCGTCGGACCGTTCCGAAAAGGTCATGCCCCGTTCGCACATGGTGGCGCGTTTGATCGTCGCGGCTTATGTGGGCATCACTATTCTCGGCAGCCTGGCGTTCTGGTGGGCCGGAATGAGCCCGTTCGATGCGATCAACCACGCGATGTCAGCGATTTCCACCGGAGGTTTCTCAACGTCCGACCAGTCCCTGGCCAAGTGGACACAACCGGCAGTGCACTGGGTGGCGATTGTCATCATGATTCTCGGCAGCCTGCCATTCACCCTGTACGTGGCGACCTTGCGCGGTAACCGTCGAGCGTTGATCAAGGATCAGCAGGTGCAAGGCTTGCTCGGCATGTTGCTGGTGACCTGGCTGGTGCTCGGCACCTGGTACTGGTGGACCACCCAGCTGCATTGGCTTGAAGCGTTGCGACATGTAGCGCTGAACGTGACTTCGATCGTCACCACGACAGGATTTGCACTGGGGGACTACAGCCTCTGGGGCAACTTCTCGCTGATGCTGTTCTTCTATCTGGGGTTTGTCGGCGGTTGCTCAGGCTCGACGGCTGGCGGGATCAAGATTTTCCGTTTCCAGGTCGCCTACATCCTGCTCAAGGCCAACCTTAACCAATTGATTCATCCGCGCGCGGTGATCAAGCAGAAGTACAACGGCCATCGTCTCGACGAAGAGATCGTGCGTTCGATCCTGACCTTCTCGTTCTTCTTCGCCATCACCATCTGCGTGATTGCCTTGCTGCTGTCGCTGCTCGGCGTCGACTGGATGACCGCCCTGACCGGCGCCGCCAGCACCGTGTCCGGTGTCGGTCCCGGCCTGGGCGAGACCATTGGCCCGGCGGGCAACTTCGCCACCTTGCCGGACGCTGCCAAGTGGATTCTCTCGTTCGGCATGCTGCTGGGCCGACTGGAGATCATTACGGTGTTTGTTCTGTGTATTCCTGCGTTCTGGCGGCACTGACCAGCGCCGGCGTTTCCATCAGCCGCGCCCGGTACTCGCCGGGCGTGGCGTCGAACCAGCGTCGAAAGGCGCGGAAGAAGTTGCTCGGATCGGCAAACCCCAACAGGTAGGCAATTTCCAGCAGGGTCATGGTGGGTTGCGCCAGGTACTGCTCGGCCAGTTCACGTCGCGTGTCGTCGAGCAAGGTTTGAAAACTCGTGCCTTCTTCCTGCAAACGGCGTTGCAAGGTGCGTTGCGACAGGTGCAGCGTCTGCGCCACCGTATCGCGCTTGGGTTCGCCCTGGGGCAGCAAACGGCACAGCACCTGGCGCGCCTTGTGGGTCACGCGGCTCTCGGAAAACCGCGCCAGGTACTCGCCGGCAAACCGGTCGTGCAACAGCGCCATCGCCTCGTTGGCCGTCGGCAGCGGCGCCTCCATGTCGGCGCGTTCGAAGATCAAGGCGTCATAGGGCGCGTTGAACACCAACGGCGCATGGAACGCTTGTTTATAGGGTTCGAGATCGACAGGCTGATCGCCCTGGATCAACACCTTGCGCGGTTGCAACGTGCGCCCGGTCAACCAGCCGCACAGCGCCAGCGCGCAGGCCAGCGACGCTTCGGCGCTCTGTCGGGTCGGCGGCAAGTGATCGCCATGCACCGTCAGAATCAGCGCATAACCTTCATCCAGCAGTCGGAAACTCAGGTCGGCACTTTCGGCGATGATCCGCTGATAACGCACCAGCCGCTGAAAGCCTTCGGCCAGGGTCTGGCTGGACATCAGTGCGTAACCAGCCACATGGAAGGACGCCGGTCGCACCACCTTGCCCATGTTCAGGCCAATCGCCGGGTTGCCGGACAGCTCGACCGCGCGCTGCCACAGGCGTGTCATGGAGTCTTGCGGGAAGCGCGCATCCGGATCATCCAGAGACGCGTAGTCGAGCCCCAGCTGCTTGAACAGAACCCGGCAATCCAGGCCGTCCATCTCCAGTGCTTTGACAATCCCCATCGCCCAGCTTGCAGAAGTCGTTCGTTCGCTCATGGCGTTTTCTTACTGTTTTGTGAGCCGTCTACCGCGGCAAGTTTTCGAAGGATACTAAAGTGGCGCCCATTGTCACTGGCTGATGCCAATGATCACTCTAGACTCAAATAAGCTACCCGCAGAACAACTTGCAATCAGAACAACAACCACAGAGATCGCAGTCGTGGAAAACGTCAAACGTTTCAACAGTTTCGCTGAGTTTTACCCGTACTACCTCAGTGAACACAGCAACAGCACCTGTCGACGATTGCATTTTATCGGCACCAGCCTGGTCATCTTCATTCTGGCGCTGACCATCGGCAAAGGTGCCTGGTTGATGTTGCTCGCCTTGCCGCTGGCGGGTTACAGCTTCGCCTGGGTCGGGCATTTCTTTTTCGAGAAGAACCGTCCCGCCACGTTTCAGCATCCTCTTTATAGCCTGCTCGGCGACTTTGTCATGTACCGCGACATGATTCTGGGTCGCGTGCCCTTCTAGGCTCCACTGGCCATCAAAGCGTCCTGCGCAGCCAGTGCGATGTTGGATCCAAGTCCTACACTCAAGACATCCCTTTCGATTAGAACAAGAGGATAGCTGATGAACGCCAATGCACGATTCACCCACATGCAGGATGGCACGCAGGAAGACTGGGCGATCATCGCCGCCGACTTCAGTGCCTACGCCAGGCAGTTGCCGTCACGGATTGTGGCGCACCTGAAATTGCTGGAGGGTGATTTTGGCGGCTTCCCGGTGGATCGGCTGACCCATTCCCTGCAGACCGCCAGCCGTGCCTGGCGCGATGGCCGGGATGAAGAATACGTGGTCTGCGCGCTGCTTCACGACATCGGCGACACGCTCGGTTCCTACAACCATCCGGACATCGCCGCGGCGATCCTCAAGCCGTTCGTCAGTGCCGAAAACCTGTGGATGGTGGAGAAGCACGGGATATTCCAGGGGTATTACTTCTTCCATCACCTGGGAATGGATCGGCATCTGCGCGAACAATTCAGCGGGCATCCGCAGTATCAGGCGACCATCGAGTTCTGCGCCAAATATGACGCGGCGGCGTTTGATCCGGCTTACGAGACGTTACCGCTGAGCTTCTTTCAGCCAATGATGGAGCGCTTGTTTGCGCAACCGAAGCATTCGATCTACAAGGCGGCGATGGAAGCATATTCGCCAGCCTGACAGGTCCGGGGGGACCGCTGCGCGGTCCATCGCGAGCAGGCTCGCTCCCACAGGTGTCAGAGTCCGTTAAGGTCAATACGGTCAAAATTGTGGGCGCGTGCCTGTTCGCGATGGGGCCAGACCAGGCACGCTGACTTTTATGCCGGCTCTGCGATCTTCAAGGCTTTCAATTCGGCCTCCCGCGCCTGGGCATCCGCCAACCGGTACAACTCGATCGACCCGTCCCAATGCTCGATCAACGCCGTGCACGACTCCACCCAATCCCCGCAATTGAGGTAATCCACCCCGCCGACCTTGCGAATCTCGGCATGGTGAATGTGCCCGCACACCACCCCATGCAACTCGCGTTTGACGCACTCGTGGGCGATGGCTTCTTCAAAGTCGCTGATAAAACTGACTGCAGTTTTCACCTTGTGTTTGAGGTAGGCCGACAGCGACCAGTAGCCGTAGCCATAACGCGCGCGCCAGTGATTCAGCCAACGGTTGAGGGTCAGGGTGAATTCGTAGGCCGAGTCGCCGAGAAAGGCCAGCCAGCGGTGATACCGGGTAATCACGTCAAACTGGTCGCCGTGGATCACCAGCAGATGGCGGCCATCGGCAGTCACATGCACCGCTTCGTCCACCAGTTGGATGTTGCCCAGGATCAGCTTCGAATAGCGGCGCAGAAATTCGTCGTGATTGCCGGTGACATAAATCACCTCGGTGCCGCGCTTACTCATGGTCAGCAGGCGGCGAATCACGTTGGTGTGCGCCTGCGGCCAGTACATGCCGCCGCGCAGTTTCCAGCCATCGATGATGTCGCCGACCAGGTAGATCTTGTCCGCGTGGTAGCCCTTGAGAAACTGCGACAGGTGTTCGGCCTGGCAGTCCCGGGTGCCCAGATGCACGTCGGAAATCCACAAGGTCCGCACACGTTGCTTACGGCTGGGTTTGGCGAGCTCGGCGCTGGTCATTGGCAACCCTCAGGACAAGTTTTGGCAAGCTTGCGCGGTTCGGGTTAATGGCCCATGACAGCCGCGAGTCAATCCTGTGACAACACCCGGCCGGTGTAGACTGGCCGCATCTTGACCGGGAGACCTGCGATGAGACCGATCCTCACGCTGCGCCAATACACCAAGGACCTGATCGTCCACAGCCACGACCACGCACAACTGGTGTTCGGGTTGTCGGGTGCGCTGGACTTCGAGGTCGACGGGCATGGTAGCCAGGTGGTTCAGCAGAGTTTCGTGGTGGTGCCGTCGGGCTTTCATCACGCCTGCGGCAGCAGCAATGGCAGCCGCTGCCTGGTGCTGGATATACCGAGTGACCAATGGGTTTCGCAGTCCCTTGGCGATCACGCCGACGCCAGCCGCCGTTTGCTCGACAACGCTGGGCGCCTGCCGCTGGATGCCGGGCAAAGCCAATTGGTGAGTTGGCTGGCGGGCAGCCAGGTCAGTGACCCGTTGATTGCCCAGCAAGGCGCGGTGCTGTTATTGGCCAGCCTCAATAACGCCAAGCCTGAAATCGTGGGCGGTCGCCGTCTGCCATATGCGGCGTTGAATGCGCATATCGATCAGTACGCGGCGTATCCATTGCAGGTCGCCGACCTGGCGCGCGTTGCCGGGCTGTCCAGTGCCCGATTGCATGCGCGGTTTGTCGCTGAGTGCGGGCAGACGCCGATGGATTACATCCGCAGCCGGCGGCTGCATAGTGCGGTTAGACTGCTGCGCGATTCGCCATTGCCCATCGGCGAGATTGCCAGTCGGGTCGGTTACAGTTCTCAGAGTGCCTTTGCCGCAGCGGTGTTGCGCGAGTTTAGTAAGACTCCGGGCGAACTGCGGCGCGAGGCTGGCGACAAAAGTCGATAGTCTGCCGACAGACTCAGCGAGTATGGCGCGGTTCAATGTCCCCCTCTGTTTGTCTTGTTGTTAAGGATCGCAATGACTCCCCGTACCGCCCTTGGCGCCCTGCATATCGGCGCATTGATGTTCGGCCTGACCGGAGTGTTCGGCAAACTCGCTGCCGCCTCGCCCGCGGTCATCGTGTTTGGTCGCGCGGCATTTGCGGTACTCGCCCTGGCGGTGTTCGCGCGGTTTGCCAGCAGGACGCGCTGGTACAAACTCGAAGCGCAGGACTGGCGCCGCCTGCTTCTCAGTGGCTTGCTGCTGGCCGGGCATTGGGTGAGTTTTTTCATTGCGGTCAAAGTCGCCGGAGTGGCAATAGCGACCCTGGGTTTCGCCAGCTTCCCGGCGTTTACCGTGATCCTCGAAGGGGTCATATTCCGGGAGCGGATCCGCGCCAATGAAATTCTGTTGGTGGTACTGGTGAGTGTCGGGCTGGTGCTGGTCACGCCGGACTTCGATCTGGCAAGTGGCGCCACCACGGGCCTGCTCTGGGCGATCGGTTCAGGCTTGCTGTTCGCCCTGCTGTCGCTGACCAACCGCGCCAGCTCCGGCAGAATCCCGCCGGTGCAGGCCGCGCTGTGTCAGAACGTCGTGGTCGCGCTGTGCCTTCTGCCGGTAGCGGCGCCGCAGTTGAGCGACGTCCGCGCCATCGACTGGCTGTGGATCGGTTTGCTCGGGGTGTTCTGCACCGGCGTCGCTCACAGTCTGTTCGTCGCCAGCCTGGCGGTGATCAAGGCGCGCACCGCCGCCGTGGTGTTCGCCCTGGAACCGGTGTATGGCATCACCGTGGCCTGGTTGTTGTTCGATGAAAACCCGACGTTGCGCATGCTGCTTGGTGGCGCCTTGATCATCGTCGCGATTGTGGTCTCCAGCAGACTGTCCGGTTCAAGCAAAAAGACCGTGGCAGCCGAAGCCGCATCTCACTGAGTGCGGTCGTTGTGGCCGAGGTCGCGGTCCGGGTCGATCTGATCGCGGACCCGCTGCTTTAGCACCTTGGCTTCCGGGAAACCACCGTCGGCCTTGCGCTCCCAGAGCTGCACCTCGTCACAAAAAATATGGAAAACCCCACCAGTGCCGGGCACCAGCGACACTTTGCCCAAGTCGTCGCCGAAGGTGCTCAGCAGCTCCTGGGCCAGCCAGGCCGCACGCAACAGCCATTGGCATTGCGTGCAGTAGGTGATGATGATTTCCGGTTTATGCGTGGTCATGACGGACAAGACTCCTGAGCCAGAGGGCGCCGCTATAGTAGTGGCTCAGCGGATCCCGGCCAACAGGCTCCGGGCGGTTTGCTTGAGCGGCTCATCGCCCTCCTTGAGCAGCTCGTTGAGCAGTTCGATGGCGCTGTCCAGGTCGCCATCATCAATGCAGGTCTGGGCTTGTTCCAGTTTACCGGCATTGGTCGGCTCGACAGGCTCCAAGGTCAGGGAGTCAAGCTCCAAGGACTGACCGGGATCGCTGAACTCGTCGAGAAAATCGTCGCTCAGCGCCTGTGAGTCCGGTTCGGCGACCCACTCAAGCTCTGGCTCATCCAGCGTGGGCTCTTCAGGCATCTCGAATACCTCGGGCAACACGTGCAGATTCGAGGTGAACGCCGGCTCTACGGCCTTGGGTGATTCGTCTGAAGGTTTAGCGTTGTCGAAAGGGCTGATCAGGTCCCAGCTGGAATCCATGGACAGGTCATCCAGATTCAACTGGAACTCGTCGGCAGGTGCCGCTTGCGTGGAAGCGATGACTGCCACGGCTGCCGCTGGTGCCGCTGGTGCCGCTGGTGCCGCTGGTGCCGCTGGTGCCGCTGGTGCCGCATTGCTCAGTTTCGGGTGGCGGGCGCGGATGTCCTCAAGCTTTTTTTCGTCGAACCCGCCGTCACGCAGGTTTTTTTCCTGTGCATCATAGGCGGGAACATCCCCCTGTTTGCCGAGGATTTCCAGCAGTTGCACGCCCAGATCCGTGCGCTGCGGTTCCTTGACCAATGCTTCTCGCAACAACCCTGCGGCTTCGGAAAAACGGCCATACGCCAGGTAGATGCCGACCCCTTCGAGCACATCGCCTGTCGGCGCCTCTTCACGATGATCCGGAGCGGGTTTCAGCATGGGCTGTTGCACCGACGGGTGCGCCGCACGCTCAAGCCCCGGCTCCTGTTTCAAGGGTGAAACGGGCAAAACGGGCGAAGGCTCGGGTAACGCCTGAACCTGCTGGCGTTGACGTCGAACAAACAGCCCCAGCAATACCAGCGCGATCAACGCCAGCAAGCCGATAATCAGCGGCCAACGGCTGGCCTCGGGCTCTTCAACAACGACGGGGGCAGGTGCCACCGCTACCGGAGTCACCGGCGGCGCCTGATTGACCTCCGACAGTCGGGTTTGCAGTTCGCTCACCTGTTTCTTCTGGCCGGCGATCTGTTCATCCTGAGCCTGAAGCTTTGCATTCAACTCATCGATGGTTTTTTGCAGCTGCTGGTTTTGCAACACGCTGGCGGCCAGTTGTTCGGCAGCAGGATCGGTGGCAGGTTGCACGACGGCCGGCGCCGGTGCGGACTTCTTCGCCGCCGGTGCCGGCGCAGTGGCCGGTTTGACGCTCGGGAATGGAGAGTTCTGTGGGCTGGCGGCAGGTTCGTCTTCTGCCGGCACGATCCCCGGTGAACCCGGCGGATCGATCAGCACCGTGTACTCGCGCAGCAAGCGCCCATTGGGCTGATTGAGCTGCACCAGGAAATTCAGGAAAGGTTCATTGACCGGTTTGTTGGAGGTCACCCGGATCAGGCTGCGATTGCCCCGCAGGACCGGCGTGAACTTCAGGTCGTTGAGGAAGAACACCCGATCGACGCCGGCGCGGGTGAATTCCTCCGCTGTCGCCAGGCTGATCGAGAGTTCGCCCTCCTCCAGCCCGCCGACATCGACCAGGGCAATGTCAGCGCGCAACGGCTGATTCAACGCGGAATGAAGGGTAATGTCGCCCAATCCCAGCGCAGGGGCCAATGCCGAGTAAGTGACAGCACCACCGACCAGAAGCAGCCTGGCGCAACACTTCAATACAACGTGCCAACTCTCGAGCATGAGCATCCCTTAGATAACCAGAACCAACCTGTACGCGTTCGCACATCCGGTACGAACACGATATTGCCTAGTAGTTCTTTATAGTCTGCCCAACGGGGTATCTCAAAAAGCTGGCGCGTGGTTATGCCTCAAGATTTTTCCAGGTTGGCCAGAATGTGCCCGTGGACCCGCATGCACACCTTCAAATCCGCCTCATCGACGCCGTCGAACAGTTCGCGGCGCAGTTGAGTGGCAATGGTTTCAATTTGTTCGATCAGAGGACGGGCCGGAGCACAGAGGACGATTTTTTTCGCCCGGCGGTCTTCCAGCACGGATTGGCGCTGGACCAGACCCTGGGTTTCCAGGCTGTCGAGCAACCGGGCCAGGGTCGGCCCTTCGACGCCGACGCTTTGCGCCAGTTCACGCTGGGTCGGTGCTTCTTCGAAGCGCGCCAGGTGCAGCAGCACCAGCCAGCGCGCCTGGGACAGACCCAGGCCAGCCAGACGGCGATCCAGTTCGGCACGCCAGCCGCGCGACATCTGGGCCAGTTGCATGCCAAAACGGTGTTGATCGGTTAACGGCATAAAAAACTCATGATTAGACTGAAAACAGAGAAAAACTAATTATTAGTCAGCTAAGCATGACCGTTGGCTTGAGGCAAGGTCTGGTCTGTAGTGAATCGTTACATCACTGTAACAGGTCATTTAAACCTCGAATTCGGATTGCAGCGCCGCCCGAACGCAGTACAAGACACCTTCCGGCACTCGCCCGGCGAACAGCGCGGCAATCTCCGACACTGGCGGCAACTCGCCCTCGCCATCGAGGAAGGCATCCTGAACTTCGCCCGTCAATTCTTCGGGCAGGTCCAGCGCTTGTTCCAGCGACAACTGCTGCTTGCCGATGGCCTCGGCAAGCATGGTGTAGACATTCTTTTCCGAGCATTGCAGCTGACCGGCGATCTGCAGCGGCGTCATGCCTGCGCGAGCGAGGGTGATCAACTCGTGGCGCACGTCGGCAACGACTTTCGGTGCCTCGACCTGACCGCCCAGCACTTCGAGGAAGGCTTCGCCGTAACGTTCGAGCTTGCGTGCGCCGACACCGCTGACCGTGGCCATTTCCGCCAGCGAGGTTGGCTGGCTGCGGAGCATTTCCAACAGTGTCGAGTCGGGGAAGATGACATACGGCGGCACGCCATGTTCCTCGGCGAGCTTGCGACGCAAGGCACGCAAGGCTTCCCACTGTTCGCGTTCTTCGCCACGAACCAGCTGGCTCGCCTGGCTCTTGCTGCTTTTGGCGGTGGTCTGCGGCTTGAGGTCGCGGCGCAGTTCCAGGGTCACTTCGCCCTTGAGCAGCGGCCGGCAGGTGTCGCTCAGGCGCAGGCCGCCGTAGCCTTCGAGGTCAATGTCTGCCAGGCCACGGGCCACCAACTGGCGGAACAGGGAGCGCCATTCGCTCTCGCCCATGGCCTTGCCAACGCCATACACCGACAGGTGTTGATGGCCGAAGCTGCGGATCTTTTCGTTGTCCTTGCCCAGCAGCACGTCCACCAGATGCCCGACGCCATAACGCTGGCCGGTGCGGTAGATTGCCGAGAGCGCCTGACGGGCCGGCTCGGTGGCGTCCCAAGTCTGCACGCCATCGACGCAGTTGTCGCAATGGCCGCACGGCTCGGGCATGTCTTCGTCGAAGTAGGCCAGCAAGGTTTGCCGACGGCAGCGGGTTTCTTCGCAGAGCGAGAGCATGGCGTCGAGCTTGTGTTGCTCCAGACGCTTGTGGCGCTCATCGCCTTCGGAGTTTTGCAGCATCTGCTTGAGCATCACCACATCTTGCAGGCCGTAAGCCATCCAGGCATCCGCCGGCAGACCATCACGGCCGCCGCGACCGGTTTCCTGGTAGTACGCCTCAAGGGATTTCGGCAAATCGAGGTGGGCGACAAAGCGCACGTTGGGCTTGTCGATGCCCATGCCGAACGCCACGGTGGCGACCATGATCAGCCCTTCTTCGTTGAGGAAGCGCTTCTGGTGATGGGCCCGGGTGTCGTTGGGCAAACCGGCGTGGTACGGCAGCGCCGGAAAACCTTGCTCGCTGAGGAACACTGCAACTTCGTCGACTTTCTTGCGCGACAGGCAATAGACGATACCGGCATCACTGCGGCGCTCGGCAAGGAACGCCAGCAACTGCTTGCGCGGCTGCTCCTTGGGTACGATGCGGTAGAAAATGTTCGGACGGTCGAAGCTCGAGAGAAAGCGCTCGGCGTTCTGCAGATGCAATCGGTCGACGATTTCTTCGCGGGTGCGCTTGTCGGCCGTGGCCGTCAGGGCAATACGCGGGACATTGGGGAACAGCTCCGCCAACTGGCCCAGTTGCAGGTATTCGCGACGGAAGTCATGGCCCCATTGGGACACGCAGTGTGCTTCGTCGATGGCGAACAGGGCGATTTCAAGGCTTTGCAGGAAAGCCAGCATGCGTGGCTGGACCAGACGCTCGGGCGCCAGATACAGCATCTTCACTTCGCCGCGCTTGATCCGCGCGGCGAGATCACGCTGCTGCTCGGCGCTCAGGGTGGAGTTCAATGCAGCGGCGGCGACGCCGAGCTCTTCGAGGGTCGCGACCTGATCGTCCATCAGTGCGATCAACGGCGATACCACCACGGCCAGGCCTTCGCGCAGCAGCGCCGGCACCTGGAAGCACAAGGATTTGCCGCCACCGGTAGGCATCAGCACCAAGGCGTCACCGCCACTGGCCACGCGCTCAATGATTGCACCCTGGCGGCCACGGAAACTGTCGTAGCCGAAGATGTCCTTGAGGACGCGTTGAGCCTGTTCGAGCATAAAAACTCCAAAAATCACAAAAACATCCCTGCAAGGCTGGTTCAGAACCACGCAGGCTGCACTGACAAATCGTAAGTGCGCATTGCATGACGCTTCACATTTCAGCCGCGACGCCAGCAGGGCATCACAAAACGCGCGAGTATACCCGAGGCCTCCCTTGCAAAGGGCACCGCTGAGAAGACACATAAGGACAAACACCGCACAACCTGTGGGAGCGAGCCTGCTCGCGATGGCGGCATGTCAGGCGATAAATGTATTGGATGTACCGACCTCATCG
>NZ_JASCOM010000147.1:0-14656 GCF_029959925.1 Pseudomonas sp. PS02303 | reverse complement strand
CGATAGCGGTGGGTCAGTCAATACTGATGTCGACTGATCCACCGCTATCGCGAGCAGGCTCGCTCCCACAGGTTTTTGCTCGCGGGAAGGCAAAAAGCATCCGTAGAGTGTTGTTCACTATTGTTCATTGTCAACGGCTGGATTGTTCAATTGTTCAGTCGCCGTTGTTCATTTCTGTTCAGCAACGAACGTTGATTTGCCATCACTTCAAACATTTTCAAAGCAGATCAATAGCTTGCATTTTCTGGCATGAAACTCGCTCTACAGCCTGGGTCGCTTGACTCCAAATAATAAAAAGGCCGAGCCATGTCATTAACCCTGGAGCACGTCTGCCGTACCGTCGAGGGCCAGACCTGGATCGACGATGCGTGCCTGAGTTTCGAACCCGGATCCTTCAACGTTTTGCTCGGGCGCACGCTGTCCGGCAAGACCAGTCTGATGCGCCTGATGGCGGGCCTGGACAAGCCCGACAGCGGCCGAATCCTGATGAACGGTGTCGATGTCACACAATGCCCGGTGCGTTTGCGCAACGTGTCGATGGTCTATCAGCAGTTCATCAACTACCCGACCATGACCGTCTTCGACAACATCGCTTCGCCATTGCGCCAGGGCGGTGTCTCCAACGAGTTGATCCAGAGCAAAGTGCTGGAAACCGCGAAGATGCTGCGCATCGAGAAATTCCTCAAGCGCTATCCGCTGGAGCTTTCTGGCGGCCAACAGCAGCGCACCGCGATGGCCCGGGCGTTGGTCAAGGATGCCGAGCTGATTCTGTTCGACGAGCCGCTGGTGAACCTCGACTACAAGTTGCGCGAAGAACTGCGCCAGGAAATGCGCGAGCTGTTCAAGGCCCGGCACACCATCGCCATCTACGCCACCACCGAACCCAACGAAGCACTGGCCCTTGGCGGCACCACCACCATTCTTCACGAAGGCCGGGTGGTCCAGAGCGGTAAATCCTCCGAGGTCTATCACCAGCCAAAAACCGTGCTGGCTGCCGAATTGTTCTCCGAGCCGCCGATCAACCTGATGCCGGGACGGATTGCCGGTAACGAAGTGAGCTTCGCCAATTTTGTGCACTTCCCGTTGAACGTCGATTTGCGCCCGGTGGGCGAGGGCGAGTTCCGCTTTGGCGTGCGCCCAAGCCATATCTCACTGGTGCCGAGCAACGACGATGACCTCGAACTCGCGGTGACCGTCGAGGTCGCCGAGATCAGCGGTTCGGAAACCTTCCTGCACGTGCGCAACGAGCATTTCCTGCTGGTGCTGCACTTGCCCGGCGTCCACGAATACGACGTCGATGCGCCGATCCGCATCTATATCCCGACCCATAAACTGTTTGTGTTCGATGCGCAGGGGCGGCTGGTCCAGGCGCCCGGTCGCCGTATCGCGAGGGTTGCCTGATGGCCGAAATCCGTTTGCAGAACCTCGCCCACAGCTACACCAGCACGCCGACCGGCCCCGAGGATTACGCGATCCGCGAGATGGACCACGTCTGGGAACAGGGCGGTGCTTATGCCTTGCTCGGGCCTTCGGGCTGCGGCAAATCGACGCTGCTCAACATCATTTCCGGGTTGCTCAGCCCGTCTCAGGGCCAAGTGCTGTTCGACAGCAAAGTGGTCAACGACCTGACTCCCGAGAAGCGCAACATCGCTCAGGTTTTCCAGTTTCCGGTGGTCTACGACACCATGACGGTGTTCGACAACCTGGCCTTCCCCCTGCGCAATCAGGGCATGGCCGAGGCGAAAATTCACAGCAAGGTGCAGGAAATTGCCGAGGTCCTTGACCTCCAGGCGCTGCTGAGCAAAAAGGCGCGCAACCTCACCGCCGACGAAAAACAGAAAGTCTCGATGGGCCGTGGACTGGTCCGCGACGACGTTTCGGCCATCCTCTTTGATGAACCGCTGACGGTGATTGACCCGCACCTGAAGTGGAAACTGCGGCGCAAGCTCAAGCAGATCCACGAGCAGTTCAACATCACCATGGTCTACGTCACCCACGATCAACTCGAAGCGTCGACCTTCGCCGACAAGATCGCGGTGATGTACGGCGGCCAGATCGTGCAATTCGGCACCCCGCGGGAATTGTTCGAGCGGCCGACCCACACCTTTGTCGGCTATTTCATTGGCAGCCCGGGGATGAACCTGATCGAGGTGCAGCCACAACCGGGCGGCGTCGGTTTTGCTTCGACGCATCTGCCTTTATCCGACGCACAACAGAAACGTATCGCCGAGTCCGAGTGGAAAACCCTGAAGGTCGGCATCCGTCCGGAGTTCGTGCACGTGTGGGATGAGCCGTTCGATGACGCGATGCAGGCACAAGTCGTACACGTCGAAGACCTCGGCACCTACAAGATCATGACCCTGAACCTCGACGGCGCGCCGTTGAAAGTGCGTCTGGCCGAAGACAAACCGGTACCGGAGGGCACGGCCTGGATCAGCTTCCCGGCGCAGTGGTTGATGGTCTATGCGGACGATTACCTTCTGGAGGTGCAGCCATGAACAAGGTGCAGAACAACAAGGCCTGGTGGCTGGTCCTGCCGGTGTTTCTGCTGGTGGCGTTCAGTGCGGTGATCCCGATGATGACCGTGGTCAACTACTCGGTGCAGGACATCTTCGACCAGTCCAGTCGTTATTTCGTCGGTGCCGACTGGTACAAACAGGTGCTGCTTGATCCGCGCCTGCACGACTCCCTGCTGCGGCAATTCATCTATTCCGGCTGCGTGCTGCTGATCGAAATCCCGTTGGGCATCGCCATCGCCCTGACCATGCCGACCAAGGGCCGCTGGTCATCGCTGGTGCTGATCATTCTGGCGATTCCGCTGCTGATTCCGTGGAACGTGGTCGGCACCATCTGGCAGATTTTCGGCCGTGCGGACATCGGTCTGCTCGGTGCCAGCCTCAAGGCCATGGGCATCAACTACAACTATGCGGCCAATACCATGGACGCCTGGGTCACGGTGCTGGTGATGGACGTCTGGCACTGGACGTCACTGGTGGCGCTGTTGTGCTTTTCCGGTTTGCGGGCCATTCCGGACGTGTACTACCAGGCGGCGCGGATTGATCGGGCCTCGGCCTGGGCAGTTTTCCGACATATCCAGTTGCCCAAGCTCAAGAGCGTGCTGTTGATCGCCGTGATGCTGCGGTTCATGGACAGTTTCATGATTTACACCGAGCCCTTCGTCCTCACGGGCGGTGGTCCGGGGAATGCCACGACCTTCCTGAGTCAGACGTTGACCCAGATGGCCGTAGGGCAATTCGACCTCGGCCCGGCGGCGGCTTTCTCGCTGGTGTACTTCCTGATCATCCTGTTGGTGTCCTGGCTGTTCTACACCGCCATGACTCACTCTGACGCCAACCGCTGAGGTCCGCCATGAGCAAGAGAAAGCTTATTCCGTTGCTGATCTACATCCTGTTCCTGCTGGTGCCGATCTACTGGCTGCTGAACATGTCCTTCAAGAGCAACACTGAAATCCTCGGCGGTCTGACGCTGTTTCCGCAGGATTTCACCTTCGCCAACTACAAGGTGATCTTCACCGATCCGAGCTGGTACAACGGCTACCTCAACTCGCTGTACTACGTGAGCCTGAACACGATCATTTCCCTGAGCGTGGCGTTGCCGGCGGCTTACGCGTTCTCGCGCTACCGCTTTCTCGGTGACAAGCACCTGTTTTTCTGGCTGCTGACCAACCGCATGGCGCCGCCGGCGGTGTTCCTGTTGCCGTTCTTCCAGCTGTATTCCTCGATTGGTCTGTTCGACACGCACATCGCCGTGGCGCTGGCTCATTGCCTGTTCAACGTGCCGTTGGCGGTCTGGATTCTGGAAGGCTTCATGTCCGGCGTTCCGAAAGAAATCGACGAGACCGCCTACATTGACGGCTACAGTTTCCCCAAGTTCTTCGTGAAGATTTTCGTCCCGCTGATTGGTTCCGGGATCGGCGTCACGGCGTTCTTCTGCTTTATGTTTTCCTGGGTCGAACTGCTGCTGGCGCGAACGCTGACATCGGTGAATGCCAAGCCGATCGCGGCGGTGATGACCCGCACGGTCTCGGCGTCGGGCATCGACTGGGGCGTGCTGGCAGCGGCGGGGGTGTTGACCATCCTGCCGGGCATGCTGGTGATCTGGTTTGTTCGCAACCACGTGGCCAAGGGCTTTGCCCTGGGCCGGGTCTGAGGAGCTGATGATGGAATGGATGAGCTGGACGGTCCCCACTGCGGCATTCTTCATTGTCATTGGCCTGATTCTGACGGGCATGACGACCTGGGAATTACGTTCGCCGAGTGTCCCTCGGCGTGGTTTCTTGCCGATTGCCACCACCCGTGGCGATCGGCTGTTTATCGGTCTTCTCGGCAGCGCCTACCTGCATTTGCTGGTAATCGGCGTCACCGACTGGAGCATCTGGGTTGCGTTCGCGTTGTCCCTGGTGTGGCTGTTGGCTGTGATGCGTTGGGGCTAGTCGAAATCGATCGGCAATGTTGCTCCGAAAACCAAACAGGAGGTCTCTATGTTCGACAAAAACAATAAGCTGCGACATAGCATTTCATTGGCAGCCATGCTGGCACTCAGCGGTCTGAGCGCTTCGGCCTGGGCCGATGCCTACGAAGACGCCGCGAAGAAATGGATTGGCAGCGAGTTCAAGCCGTCCACCCTTACGCCAGAGCAGCAGCTCGAAGAGCTGAAGTGGTTCATCAAGGCCGCCGAGCCGTTTCGCGGGATGAGCATCAAGGTGGTTTCGGAAACCATCGCGACCCACGAATATGAATCCAAAACCCTGGCCAAGGCCTTCACCGAAATCACCGGGATCAAGCTGACCCACGACTTGCTGCAAGAAGGCGACGTGGTGGAAAAGCTGCAAACCCAGATGCAGTCGGACAAAAACATCTATGACGGTTGGGTCAACGACTCGGACCTGATCGGTACGCACTTTCGCTACGGCAAGACCGAATCGATCACCGACCTGATGGCCAACGAAGGCAAGAACTTCACCTCGCCGACCCTGGACCTCAAGGACTTTATCGGCATTTCGTTCACCACTGCACCGGACGGCAAGATCTATCAATTGCCTGACCAACAGTTCGCCAACCTGTACTGGTTTCGCGCCGACTGGTTCGAGCGGGCGGATTTGAAAGCGAAATTCAAAGAAAAATACGGTTATGAACTGGGCGTTCCGGTGAACTGGTCGGCCTATGAAGACATCGCCAAGTTCTTCAGTGAAGACGTCAAGGAAATCGACGGCAAGCGCGTCTACGGGCACATGGACTACGGCAAGAAAGACCCGTCCCTCGGCTGGCGCTTCACCGATGCCTGGTTCTCCATGGCCGGTGCCGGCGACAAAGGCATTCCCAATGGCTTGCCGGTGGACGAGTGGGGCATCCGCGTCGAGGATTGCCACCCGGTCGGTTCCAGCGTGACCCGTGGTGGCGACACCAACGGCCCGGCGGCGGTCTACGCGACGCAGAAATACGTCGACTGGCTCAAGGCCTACGCGCCACCGGAAGCAGCGGGCATGACCTTCTCCGAATCCGGCCCGGTGCCGTCCCAAGGCAACATCGCCCAACAGATCTTCTGGTACACCGCGTTCACCGCCGACATGACCAAACCGGGCCTGCCGGTGATGAACGCCGACGGCACGCCGAAATGGCGCATGGCGCCATCGCCACGCGGACCGTACTGGGAAGAGGGCATGAAGCTCGGTTATCAGGACGTGGGTTCGTGGACGTTCATGAAGTCCACGCCTGAGAAGCAGAAACTGGCGGCCTGGCTTTATGCGCAATTCGTCACGTCGAAAACCGTGTCGCTGAAGAAAACCATTATCGGCCTGACGCCGATTCGCGAGTCGGACATCAACTCGCAAGCCATGACCGACCTGGCACCGAAACTCGGCGGTCTGGTCGAGTTCTATCGCAGCCCGGCCCGCGTGCAATGGACCCCGACCGGGACCAACGTGCCGGACTATCCACGTCTGGCTCAACTGTGGTGGAGCCACATCGCGGAAGCGGCCAGCGGCGAGAAGACTCCGCAACAGGCGCTGGATGGCCTGGCCAAGGATCAGGACGCGATCATGGCGCGTCTGGAACGCTCGAAGGCTCAAGCCACCTGCGCACCGAAAATGAACCCGGAGCGCGATGCTCAATACTGGTTCGATCAGCCGGGTGCACCGAAGCCGAAACTGGCGAACGAGAAGCCCAAGGGTGAAACCGTGAGTTATGCCGAACTGCTGAAATCGTGGGAGGCGGCGCGTAAATAAATAGCTCGATCGTGTGAAGCAGAACGGCACCGAGAGGTGCCGTTTTCTTTAGCGTCTGATCCATTGCCATCGCGAGCAGGCTCACGCCCACAATGAGCTGCGGTGTTCACAGCCTGTGTGACCGGCTCAGCGCTCCACCCCGTCAACTGCAGGAAATCCCAACCGAAACACCGTCATCGCACCCGGCAAGCTCTTCACCTCGGCCACACCCTGATGAAGGCTCATGATCGACCGCACTATCGCCAACCCCAGCCCGGTGCTGCCCTGTGAACGCGAGCGGCTGCTATCGACTCGGTAGAACCGATCAAACAGGTGCGGCAGATGCTGTGCCTCAATCCCCGCGCCCGGGTTGCTGACCAGCAACGAAACCTGGGTCGCGCCGCGCTCAATCAGCAGCGTCACGGTTTTCCCGACCGGGCAGTGGCGTAGCGCGTTGGACAGCAAATTCGAGATCGCCCGTTGAATCATCAACCGGTCACCCATCACCCGCGCACGGCCGACCACGTTCAAATGGATCTGCTTGTCCTGCGCCGACAGGAAGAACATCTCGGCGACTTTCCAGGCTTCTTCTTCCAGGGCAACCGACTCGAACGGCACGAGTGCCGACGGGTGACTGACCTGTGCCAGAAACAGCATGTCCGAGACGATCCGCGCCACGCGCTCCAGTTCTTCAGTGCAGCACACCAGCACATCCTTGTACTCATCCACGCTGCGTTCGCGAGACAACGTCACCTGCGCCTTGCCCATCAAATTGTTGATCGGCGTGCGCAGCTCATGCGCCAGATCATCGGAGAACTGTGACAGCTGCTGCACACCGGTATCGAGGCGATGCAGCATGAAGTTGATGCCCTGCGCCAACTCACTCAGCTCCTGGGGCATATTCACCACCGACAGCCGATGATCCAGATCCTGAGTCGAGACCATCGCCGCCACTTTGCGAAACTCGCGCATCGGCGCCAGACCACGCTGCACCGCACCCCAGGCACTCAGTCCGATAAAGATCAGCAGCAACGGCAAGGCAATCAGGGTCGAGCGCAGGTAGGCGCTGAGCAAGGCCTCATTGTGGGCGTTGTCCATCGACAACAGCACCGGGACACGGGTGCCGTCCTTGAGGCTGATCAGCCTGGACGCCGTGAGGAATTTCGCCCCCTCGGCGTCAGTGCTGGTGGCGTAGGCCAACTCGTCGCTGACGGCCCGCACCACCTTCAATTCAAGTCGTGGATCGGCCATGCCGGTGCCGGATTTGAGCAGTTGCGTGCGCAGGTTGCTGCGGTCGTAAATCGTTAGCGTGAGGTTGTCATGGCCCATGACCTGATCGAGCAGAATGTGCGGTTTCGCACTGATTTCGCCGGTGTCGGTGTACAGCGACAGGCTGTGTTCGACCTGCTCCATCTTCTTCTCCAGACCGTCCCTGGATAACGCGTTCAGCTCATGGGTCAGTGCGAAATACGCCAGGATCGCCAGGGACACCACCAGCAGCGCGCCGAGAATACTGACCGTCAGCCCCAGCCGCATCGACAGGCTGGCCGGCTTCATTCCCGCGACTCCAGCACGTAACCGACACCGCGCAGGGTGTGGATCAACTTGTTGTCGAACGGGTCATCGATCTTTGCCCGCAAACGCCTGATCGACACTTCGACCACGTTGGTGTCGCAGTCGAAGTTCATGTCCCACACCAGCGAAATGATCTGCGTGCGTGTCAGCACCTCGCCGGACTGGCGCATCAACAGATGCAGCAGGGCGAACTCCTTGGTGGTCAGGTCGATGCGTTGCTTGCCACGAAACGCACGATGACGACAGGGGTCGAGTTCCAGATCGGCGACTTTCAGTACCTGTGGCAGCGGGATGTTCTCGCTGCGGCGCATCAGGGTGCGCACCCGTGCGAGAAGTTCGGGAAACTCGAACGGCTTGACCAGATAATCATCCGCGCCCAGATCGAGGCCACGAATCTTGTCCGCCAGACGCCCGCGCGCCGTGAGCATCATGACCCGGGTGGAGTGAGTGCGGCGCAGTTGTTCCAGTACGTCCCAGCCGTCCAGTTCCGGCAGATTCACGTCGAGAATAATCAGGTCATAGGCCTGCTGTTGCGCCAGATGCAATCCATCCGCGCCGGTGGCCGCGTGGTCAACGATATAACCACTTTCGGTCAAACCCTGATGCAAGTATTCGGCAGTTTTAAGCTCGTCCTCGACGACAAGGATTCGCATGATCTATCACCACTTTTATTTAAGGGATATTTAATTAAGTTGAGCGGGAAGTTGTTGTTTTGGTAAAGGGTCCGAATGAGTTTCGATCACTGAATGGCGGATACGGTAAAGGCTGTAGTGGCTACAGGGTCAACGTCCGAGGCCTTTAAATCGGCGGTCTGCGACAGCCTGTCGCAGCAAGAATGCGTCAATAGCCATGTATTGCATCCAGCAAGTGCTGTTCGGCAGATAAGTGCCGAGTATTTGTTTCCATACATTGCGACAAAGCCCTGGTGCACTTCGCATCCTAGAACAAAACAACTTCAGCCAACCGTGGATAACGGATTTGTAATGCTCCTGTCACCTTGTCGATAAGTTCAAAACCCTACCGTGGCGGCATCAAAGATTCTTGAATAAAGGAAGACTTCCAATTGCCCGGTTTAACACACCTGACGGCGCGGTCACGCCTGAAAAAAACAGCCAGCGGCATTCTGTTGTTGGCCAGTACAAGCCTTGCGGGGGCATCGACCCTGACCCTGGATCAGGCCCTGCAAACAGCCTTTGCCGGCAACCCGGATCTGGCCGCGGCCCAATGGGAAATTGGCATCGCTGAGGGTGAGCGCAAACAGGCCGGACTGATCCCCAATCCCGAATTGTCGTGGGAAGCCGAGGACACCCGCCGCGATTCGCGCACCACCACTGTGATGCTCAGCCAGCCGATTGAACTGGGCGGCAAGCGCGGCGCGCGGATCGATGTCGCCAGCCGCGCCCAGGATGCCGCCGGGATCGAACTGGAGCGCAAGCGCAATGCCCTGCGCGCCGATGTGATTCAGGCGTTCAACCGTGCGCAAACCGCGCAGCAAAGACTGCAACTGTCCCGCCAGTCGCTGCAACTGGCCGAGGATGGCTTGCGCGTGGCCAAGGGGCGAATCGAGGCGGGCAAGTCGTCGCCGGTCGAAGGCACGCGGGCGCATGTGCAACGCTCGGAAGTACGTCTGGAACTGAGCCGTGCCGAGCGCGATCAAGCCAACGCTTATCAACAACTGGCGCAGGTCATGGGCGCACCGTTGCCGACTTCGGCCACCGTACAGACCGCCACGCAAAACCTGCCGACAGTGCCGCCGCCGACCCGTTTGCTTGAGCGTCTCGACGAGACCGCCGAGCTGCGCCTGGCCAAGCTCCAGATCAGCCAGCGCGAAGCGTCGCTGGGGCTGGAAAAGTCCCGGCGCATCCCCGACCTGACCGTGAGCATCGGCAGCCAATACAGCGAAACCGAGCGTGAGCGGGTCAACGTCGTCGGCCTGTCGATGCCGATTCCCCTGTTCAACCGCAATCAGGGCAACGTGCTGGCGGCGGCACGCCGCACCGATCAGGCGCGGGATCTGCGCAACGCCACCGAACTGCGCTTGCGCACTGAAATCCAGACCACCCTTGAGCAGTGGCAGACCGCCAACGGCGAAGTCCAGGCGTTCAATCAGACCATTCTGCCCGCCGCACAAAATGCGGTTGAGAGCGCCACGCGCGGCTTCGAAATGGGCAAGTTCGGTTTTCTCGACGTGCTCGATGCCCAGCGCACTCTGATCAGCGCCCGCAGCCAATACATCCAGGCCGTCAGCGAGGCGACAGACGCTCGCGTGCGCATCGAACGGATCTTCGGCGACCTCGTCGTCAACCCTTGAATTTCACCCTTTTGATCACTGCGCGACGGTACGGCGCAGAGGAGTTTCCATGGATAAAAAACTGATGGGTGTCGTGGTGGCGACGTTGGTGCTGGGCATGGGTATCGGTTCGATGTGGGCGGGCAAGGCACCGCTTGAGGCCCACGCCGATGAAGCGGCAGAGCACGCGGATCACGCTGAAGAAAACGCGGCAGCCGAGGGCGAGCATGGCGAAGAAGGGCGCATCAAGTTGAGTGCCGAACAGATTGCGGCGGCGGGTATTGAACTGGCCGAGGCGCGGGCGCAGAGCATCAGTTCCGGCCTGTCGTTCCCGGGCGAAGTGCGCTTTGACGAGGATCGCACCGCCCACGTTGTGCCGCGGGTTCCCGGGGTGGTCGAGTCGGTGGCGGTCAACCTCGGGCAGCCGGTGAAAAAGGGCCAGTTGCTGGCGGTGATCGCCAGTCAGCAGATTTCTGATCAGCGTAGTGAACAGGCGGCCGCGCAACGTCGTTTGGCCTTGGCCCGCACCACTTATGAGCGCGAGAAAAAGCTGTGGGACGACAAGATCTCCGCCGAGCAGGACGTGTTGCAGGCAAAACAGGCGTTGGAAGAAGCCGAAATCGCCGTGAACAACGCCCGACAGAAAATCAGCGTGCTCAGCGGGAGCGTGGTCGCCACCGGCGGCAATCGCTATGAACTGCGCGCGCCGTTCGACGGCATGGTGGTGGAAAAACACTTGGCACCGGGTGAGGTAGTCGATGAAACCACGGCGGCCTTCACGCTCTCGGATCTGTCGCGGGTCTGGGTGACGTTCGGCGTTTCGCCCAAGGATCTGAACAAGGTGCAAGTGGGTAAAGCCGTCACCGTCAGCGCGCCGGAACTCAACGCCGAGGTCACCGGCACGGTGGCCTATGTCGGCAGCCTGCTCGGCGAACAGACCCGCACGGCCACCGTTCGCGTGACCCTGGAGAATCCGCAGGGCTCGTGGCGTCCGGGGTTGTTCGTCACGGCGCGTGTAGCGACCGACAGCCGTCAGGCCAGGGTCACCGTGCCGGAAGCCGCTATCCAGACCGTCGAGGACAAACCCACGGTGTTCTTGCGCACCGACGATGGCTTCAAGGCGCAGGCGGTGGAGTTGGGCAGCCGCGCGGCCGGTTTGGTGGAAGTCACTCAAGGGCTGGACGCCGGTGTGCAAGTCGCCAGCGCCGGCAGCTTCGTTCTCAAATCGGAACTGGGCAAAGCCTCGGCCGAGCACAGTCATTAAAAAGCGCGCTGAAGACGCCCATTAATCCGTGGAAGGTTCTCATGTTCGAACGCCTGATCCAGTTTGCCATCGAGCAGCGCATTATCGTGCTGCTCGCCGTTCTGCTCATGGCCGGCCTCGGGATCGCCAGTTATCAAAAACTGCCGATCGACGCCGTGCCCGACATCACCAATGTCCAGGTGCAAATCAACACCGGCGCCGCCGGGTTCTCGCCGCTGGAAACCGAGCAGCGCATCACCTTCCCGATTGAAACCGCCATGGCCGGTCTGCCGGCGCTGGAACAGACCCGTTCGCTGTCGCGTTCGGGGCTGTCGCAAGTCACGGTGATTTTCAAGGACGGTACCGACCTGTTCTTCGCCCGGCAATTGGTCAACGAGCGGTTGCAGATCGCCAAGGAGCAATTGCCCGAGGGCACCGAAGCGGTGATGGGGCCGATTTCCACCGGCCTCGGCGAAATTTTCCTGTGGACCGTGGAAGCCAGAGACGGTGCGCTCAAGGATGACGGTAGCGCCTACACACCGACGGATCTGCGGGTGATTCAGGACTGGATCATCAAGCCGCAACTGCGCAACGTCCCTGGTGTGGCCGAGATCAACACCATCGGCGGCTTTGCCAAGGAATACCAGATCGCTCCCGATCTGAAACGGCTGGCGGCGTACAAGCTGACCCTCACCGACCTGATCACGGCGCTTGAGCGCAATAACGCCAACGTCGGCGCCGGGTACATCGAGCGCAGCGGTGAGCAGTTGCTGATTCGTGCGCCGGGACAAGTGGCGAGCACCGAGGACATCGCCAATATCGTCATGGCCAACGTCGATGGCACGCCGATTCGGGTGAAGAACGTCGCCACCGTGGACATCGGCCGCGAGCTGCGCAGCGGCGCGGCTACGGAGAACGGCCGTGAAGTGGTGCTCGGCACCGTGTTCATGCTGATCGGCGAAAACAGCCGCACCGTGTCCCAGGCCGTCGCCAGCAAGCTGGAACAGATCAACCGATCGCTGCCCAAAGGCGTGATCGCGGTGCCGGTGTACGACCGCACGCACCTCGTGGACAAAGCCATCGCTACCGTGAAAAAGAACCTGATTGAAGGTGCGATTCTGGTGATCGCAATTCTGTTCCTGTTCCTGGGCAACATCCGTGCGGCATTGATTACCGCGATGGTGATTCCGCTGTCGATGCTGTTCACTTTCACCGGCATGTTCAGCAACAAGGTCAGCGCCAACCTGATGAGCCTGGGGGCACTCGACTTCGGCATCATCGTCGACGGCGCGGTGGTGATTGTCGAAAACACCCTGCGACGGCTGGCCCATGCGCAGCAGCATCACGGACGATTGCTGACCCGTTCCGAGCGCTTCCATGAAGTGTTTGCGGCGGCCAAAGAGGCGCGGAGACCGCTGATATTCGGTCAGTTGATCATCATGGTCGTGTACCTGCCTATCTTCGCCCTGAGCGGCGTCGAAGGGAAAATGTTCCACCCGATGGCGTTCACGGTGGTGATCGCGTTGCTCGGCGCCATGCTGCTGTCGGTGACCTTTGTGCCGGCGGCGATTGCGTTGTTTGTCACCGGCAAGGTCAAGGAAGAAGAGGGCATCGTGATGCGCAGTGCGCGCAGGGTGTATGCGCCGGCGCTGGCGTGGGTGATGAACCATCGCGCCGTGGCGGTGGGCGCAGCGCTGGGTGTGATCGTGCTCAGCGGCGTGCTGACCAGCCGCATGGGCAGCGAGTTTGTGCCGAGTCTCAGCGAAGGTGATTTCGCCCTGCAAGCCTTGCGCGTGCCGGGCACCAGCCTCACGCAATCGGTGGACATGCAGCAGCGTCTGGAGACGTTGATCCTCAACAAAGTGCCGGAAGTCGAGCGGGTGTTCGCCCGCACCGGCACCGCGGAAATCGCCTCCGACCCGATGCCGCCGAACATCTCCGACAGCTACGTGATGCTCAAGCCAAAAGAGCAATGGCCGGATCCGGGCAAGTCTCGCGAAACCCTGATGGCGCAACTGCAACAGGCCGCCGCGACGTTGCCGGGCAGCAACTATGAACTGTCGCAGCCGATCCAGTTGCGCTTCAACGAACTGATCTCCGGTGTGCGCAGCGACGTCGCGGTCAAAGTGTTCGGCGATGACATGGACGTGCTCAACGCCACGGCAGCGAAGATTGCCGCCGCGATGCAGAAGGTCAACGGTGCGTCCGAGGTCAAGGTCGAACAAACCACCGGGCTGCCGGTGCTGACCATCAACATCGACCGCGACAAGGCGGCGCGTTACGGGCTCAACATCGGCGATGTGCAGGACACCATTGCCGTCGCGGTGGGTGGGCGTCAGGCCGGCACATTGTATGAGGGCGACCGACGGTTCGACATGGTGGTGCGATTGTCCGATGCCATGCGCAAGGACATCGACGGTTTGTCGGCGCTGTTGATTCCGGTGCCGGCACCGCTCAATGCCGCGGCCGATCAGATTGGTTTTATTGCCTTGAAGGAAGTCGCCAGCCTTGATCTGGTGCTGGGACCCAATCAGGTCAGCCGTGAGAACGGCAAGCGCCTGGTGATCGTCAGCGCCAACGTGCGCGGGCGCGATATCGGTTCGTTCGTCGCAGAGGCGGGCGAGGTGATCGAGCGAGAGGTGCAGGTGCCCGCGGGTTACTGGACAAGTTGGGGCGGGCAGTTCGAGCAACTGCAATCGGCAGCCAAGCGCCTGCGGATCGTGGTGCCGGTGGCGTTGCTGCTGGTGTTCGGGTTGCTGTTCATGATGTTCAACAACCTCAAGGATGGCTTGCTGGTGTTCACCGGGATTCCGTTTGCGTTGACCGGCGGGGTCATGGCGCTGTGGTTGCGGGATATTCCGTTGTCGATCTCGGCGGGGGTGGGCTTCATCGCGCTGTCGGGGGTCGCGGTGCTCAACGGGCTGGTGATGATCGCGTTCATCCGCAACCTGCGGGAGGAGGGGCGTTCACTGTCTGATGCGATCAACGTTGGAGCGCTGACACGTTTGCGCCCGGTGTTGATGACGGCGCTGGTGGCGTCCCTGGGCTTTATTCCGATGGCGCTGGCGACCGGTACTGGCGCGGAAGTGCAGCGACCGCTCGCAACCGTAGTGATCGGTGGAATCCTGTCCTCCACCATCCTGACACTGCTGATATTGCCGGCGTTGTATCAGCTCGCCCATCGCCGCGATGAGGACACGATCCCCACCCAACCGTGAACACAAACCCTGTGGCGAGGGAGCTTGCTCCCGCTGGACTGCGCAGCAGGCCCCGCTTTTCAGATGAAGAGCGGGGGCCGCTTCGCGCCCCAGCGGGAGCAAGCTCC
>NZ_JASCOM010000146.1:0-14833 GCF_029959925.1 Pseudomonas sp. PS02303 | reverse complement strand
CCCGCCGTACGCCCCCCCCCCCCCCCCCGGCCCCGGCGCCGCCCCAGCGCGCGCGAGGGCGCGGGGACGATCGAGATTATTTACCTGTAACACCCAGCCCGATCCTGCTGGTTTCGGGGCGCACTTGAGCGGCCCGGGGCAGTCAGGACACAACCCTAGAAGTGAGCAAATAATGATCAAAAAGTACTTTGCAGCACTCTCCGCCACCGCACTGATTGGCGTTGCGCCTTATGCAGTGGCGGCTTCGAGCATTGACCTGACTGTCACAGGTCTCATCACGCCGAGAGCGTGCACTCCTTCGTTGTCCGATGGAGGAACGGTCGACGTCGGCCAGGTGCAGGCAAAAGACCTCAACCTGACAAGTGACACGATAGTAGGCAGTCATCCGATACAGCTGACGGTCGCGTGTGACGCGTCAACGCCATTTGCACTTAACGGTATTGATAACAAAGCAGGAACATCATCGTCCAACCTGTATTTCGGATTGGGCCTGACCAGCAATAACGAAAAAATAGGTTATTTCACGCCATCGATCCAAAGCGCGCTTGCGGACGGACAACCTGTGCACTCGATCAGATCAACTGATAACGGTGCGAGTTGGACGCGCATCTATCAGATCCTGAAGGATAACCTCACATCGGTAAGCGCTGTCGGCACTCTCACGCCAATCTCCGTGAAAGACCTCACGATGGAACTGATGATCTACACCTTCATTGCCCGCGCCGATAGCCTCACCTTAACCGACGATGTCACTATCGACGGTTCAGCCACATTTGAAATGAAGTACCTGTAAGCCGTGCATCTTGCCCGAGGTCCTGCTTCGGGCAAGGACTGATTCCGCTCACCACACACAGCGAAACCTGTCCCATGAAAAAGACTCCACACGCGCTGACGATGGCGATCTTCGTCCTGACGTCGCCGCTCACCTTGGCCACCTCATCGACAGACCTGAGGGTCACAGGCCTCATCACCCCACTTGCCTGCACCCCGATGCTGTCCAACAGCGGCCTCGTCGATTACGGAAAAATCTCCCGGCAAGACCTGAACGTCGACAAACGCACTCGACTGCGCGACCAGACACTCGACCTCAACATTCAGTGCAATGCGCTCACGCGTTTTGCTCTGCTGATGCGCGACAACCGCGACGGCTCGGCCATCGTCAACAGCGAGATTTACTACGGCCTGAACCACGACCACAGCCACAATAAAATCGGCTTGTATTCGCTGAACTTCGATCCTGCCAGCACGGTGGTGGACGACCTGACGCAGGTCTATCGAACCGACTCGACCACGGGGGGCAAAGCCTGGAGCCCGTCGAACAGCCAGCCCATCCCGATGGGCTCCCGAAGCTATCTCGGCTTTACCGACAGCGCAGGCAGCAGCGCCGGCCCGATAGCCATCCGCAACCTGACCAGCCGGGTGACGGTCGAAACGGTCATCGCGCCCACCTCCGAACTGGACCTGAGTGCCGAAGTGCAACTCGACGGCTCGGCGACCCTGGACGTTGTTTACCTGTAGTTCAGACCTTTTCGCTGACCACCTGAACGTGCAACGAACGCCCGGCGCCGAGGCCGGCAACGATGGCGCCGAGGCCGATCACGCCAAAGATCCAGCCCAACGCGGTCCAGCCGCCCGTCCAGTCGTGCACGATCCCGACCGCGAACGGCCCCATCGACGCCAGGGTGTAACCGAAGCCCTGGGCCATGCTCGACAGGTTGGCCGCCACATGGGCATCACGCGAGCGCAGCACGATCAGGGTCAATGCGAGACTGAATGCACCGCCCTGCCCCAGGCCGAGCAGGATCGCCCAGCCCCACAGGCCTTCGATCGGTGCATAGAGACAGCCGAACAGGCCGCCGAGGGTCAGCAGCATGACCACCACAATCGCCAGCCGCTGATCCTTGCCGCGCGTCGCCAGCCAGGGCGCCGCCAGAGAACTGGCCAACTGGACGATCACCGAACCCGAGAGCACCAGACCGGCCTGGGTCGGGGTCAGGCCGCGACCGATCAGGATCGAGGGCAACCAGCCAAAGACGATGTACGCCAGGGATGATTGCAGGCCCATATACAACGTGACTTGCCAGGCCAGCGGATCACGCAACAGGCCGCGAACCCGATACGCGACGTTATGTGCGCCGTGTTTCTGCCCCACTTGCGGCAACCAGAAAACCGCCGCGACCAGCGCAGGCACGACCCAGAAACCGAGGCCCAAGGCCCAGCTGTTATCGAAATGCTCGCTCAGCGGCACGGTCGCCCCCGCCGCCATCGCCGCGCCCAGACACAGGGCCATGGTGTACACGCCGGTCATGGTGCCGGCCTGTTTCGGGAAGTCGCGCTTGACGATGCCCGGTAACAAAACGCCAATCACACCAATGCTCGCGCCGCCCAGCACGCTGCCGGCGAACAGGCCGATCTCACCGAATGAACTGCGCAGGATGATTCCGCCGGCCAGCATCAACAGAATGCCCAACACCACGCGCTCGGCGCCAAAACGTCGCGCCAGCAAGGGCGCCAGCGGAGCAAACAAGCCGAGACAGAGCACCGGCAACGTCGTCAGCAACCCGGCCTGGGCCGCCGACAGGCCGAGGGTCTTCGACACTTCGCTGAGCATCGGCGCCATACTCGACAACGCCGGACGCAGGTTCAGCGCCACCAGGATCAGCCCCAGCAGCAACAGCCATGGGCGACGCAGGACGGGATGACGCTGCTGGACCTCTTCGTCATCGGCCTCGGCGTCGATCAGCAGCTCTTCGAGTTCTGCCGTGCGCTTGGGTTGAGTGATGTTGCTCTTACGGCTCGACATGGAGTTCTCGGTTTCAAGGTTCATTGATCAACTGCCTAGACAGGGCTTTGGCCCGTTCCGGGTCGCGTTGCTCGACGGCATCAAGCAGTTCGATATGCAGGTCGAACACCTCTTGGCGTCGCGGGGTGATGTTCAGGGTCTGGCGCAAATGCGCGCCGACGATGCTGGAGAAATAGCGATACAGCTCGCTGAGGGTCGGGTTGTGCGCGGCGTCCACCAGACGGCGGTGGAACACCAGATCGCAGGCGATGTAGCTGTCGAGATCGCCGTGATAGTGGCTGCCGCTGACACCCAATGCTTCGCGCAAGGCCACCAGATCCTCATCCGTTCGGCGCAGAGCAGCGAGACCGATGGCTTCGACTTCAAGGATGTGCCGGGTCTCGCGGGCCTGTTCATGGGAGCAGCGCGACAAGGCTTTCATGGTGTCCAGTGGATCGATCACCGCCCGCAAATAGCTACCGTCGCCCTGACGGATTTCGATCAAACCGGAAAACGCCAATACACGCATGGCTTCACGCACGGTGTTGCGGCTGATGCCCAACTCGGCGGACAGCTCTGGCTCTGTGGGTAAACGCTGGCCGACCTGCCAGGCACCAGCGTTGATGCGTTGGCGCAGTTGATCCAGGGCCTGTTCGACCAGGGATCGCTTAACGAGTGGAGAAATGTCTGACATAGGATTCGCCCTTTCATCCAATCATAGGATGAATTTCCTGACATGTTAGTCAGCTACGCGCAGGACGGCAACCGCCTAAGTTCAAAGGGCAGGAGAGGAAGCGGGATTTTCGATTAGTAAGAATTACCCTTTGCTTGATCGGCATCCAGAATTACTGGGCGACGTGCAAATACTTCAAGAGGGTGCAGACTTGCAACGTTTATTGGTGGACCTCGATCGATCACCCCCCTCCGCGCTCGCATCCTGACTGCAAACCGCAGACAAAAATAAACCCGGAACACTGTCCGGGTTTATTTCACTGCCAAGTGCCGATCAATGCAGGATCTGGCTCAGGAACATCTTCGTCCGATCGTTCTGCGGGTTGTCGAAGAAGTCGTTCGGCGCAGCCTGCTCGACGATTTCACCCTTGTCCATGAAGATCACACGATTGGCCACGGTACGGGCGAAGCCCATTTCGTGGGTCACGCAGAGCATGGTCATGCCGTCTTCGGCGAGGCCGATCATGGTGTCGAGTACCTCTTTCACCATTTCCGGGTCGAGTGCCGAAGTCGGTTCGTCGAACAGCATGATTTTCGGTTTCATGCACAAAGCACGGGCAATCGCCACACGCTGCTGCTGACCACCGGACAGTTGTCCCGGGAATTTATGCGCCTGTTCCGGAATGCGGACGCGCTCCAGGTAATGCATGGCGATTTCTTCGGCCTGGCGCTTGGGCATCTTGCGCACCCACATCGGTGCCAGCGTGCAGTTCTGCAGGATGGTCAGGTGCGGGAACAGGTTGAAGTGCTGGAACACCATGCCGACTTCACGACGGACCGTTTCGATCTGCTTGAGGTCGTTGGTCAATTCCACGCCATCGACCACGATGCGCCCCTGCTGGTGTTCTTCCAGACGGTTGAGGCAGCGGATGGTGGTCGACTTGCCGGAACCCGACGGGCCGCACAGGACGATTCGCTCGCCCTGCTTGACGTTCAGGTTGATATCTTTCAGCACGTGGAACTGGCCGTACCACTTGTTCACGCCCTGCATCTGAATAATGCCTTCAGGGCTCACAGGCTTTTTGATTGCTTCGCTCATTACAGAACTCCTAACGCTTGTGGCCAGTGTCGAGCTTGCGTTCCAGATGCATGGAATAGCGCGACATACCGAAACAGAAAATCCAGAACACCAGGGCCGCGAACACATAGCCTTCGGTGGCCATGCCCAACCATTTCGGGTCGGCGGCAGCTTGTTTGACGCTGTTGAGCAGGTCGAACAGGCCGATGATGATCACCAGGCTGGTGTCCTTGAACAGCGCAATGAAGGTGTTGACGATGCCAGGAATCACCAACTTCAGGGCTTGCGGCAGAATCACCAGCCCCATGCTGCGCCAGTAACCGAGGCCCATCGCTGCGGCTGCTTCGTACTGACCTTTGGGAATCGCTTGCAGACCGCCACGCACCACTTCGGCAACATAGGCCGACTGGAACAGGATCACGCCGATCAGCGCCCGCAGCAGTTTGTCGAAGTTCATGCCTTCAGGCAGGAACAACGGCAGCATCACCGAGGACATGAACAGCACCGTAATCAACGGCACGCCGCGCCAGAATTCGATGAAGGTCACGCAGACCACTCGAATCGCCGGCATGTTCGAACGACGGCCCAGCGCCAGCACGATCCCCAGCGGCAACGCACCGGCAATACCGACGGTGGCGATCACCAGGGTCAGCATCAGGCCGCCCCATTGGCTGGTCGCCACCTGGGTCAGGCCGAAAACGCCGCCATGCAACAGGCACCAGGCAATGATCGGGTACAGCACCAGGAAGCTCAGGCCGTATACCGCTTTACGCGGGAAGCGCGAGATGAACAACGGTGCCACGCCGATGACTGCCAGCCACACGGTCAGGTCTACGCGCCAACGCAGTACCGGCGGGTAATAGCCGTACATGAACTGGCCGAAGCGCTGCTGGATGAACACCCAGCAGGCGCCTTCCTTGGTGCAGTCGGCCTGGGACGTGCCGACCCAGTTGGCGTCCAGGATCGCCCAATGCAGGATCGGCGGCACCACCAGGTAAATCAGGTAGAACGCGAACAGGGTCAGCGCGGTGTTCAGCCAGCTGGAGAACATGTTCGCGCGCATCCACGCCATCGGCCCGAAGACTTTGCTCGGTGGTGGCATGTCGGGTTTGAAAGTATGAGTACTCATGCGCTTTTCCTTACCGCTCGATCAGCGCAATGCGCTTGTTGTACCAGTTCATCAGCAGGGAAATGCTGATACTGATCGCCAGGTACACGCTCATGGTGATGGCAATCACCTCGATCGCCTGCCCGGTCTGGTTCAGCACCGTACCGGCAAACAAGGACACCATTTCCGGATAACCGATACCGGCCGCCAGCGAGGAGTTCTTCGCCAGGTTCAGGTATTGGCTGGTCAGCGGTGGAATGATCACGCGCATGGCTTGCGGGATGATCACCTTGCGCAGGGTCGGACCGTTGCGCAGGCCCAACGAGTGCGCCGCTTCGGTCTGGCCGTGGCTGACCGACTTGATACCCGAACGCACGATCTCGGCGATGAACGCCGCGGTGTACACGGTCAGGGCCAGGGTCAGCGCCAGCAGTTCCGGGATCAGCACCCAGCCACCAACGAAGTTGAAACCTTGCAGCTTCGGCATTTCCCAGTGCACTGGCGCGCCGAAGATCAATGCGCACAGCGCCGGGATCACCAGGAACAGCGCCAGGCCGACCCAGAATTTATGGAACGGTACGCCGGTCGCTTCGAAGCGTTTGGTCGCCCAGCGGCTCATCAGCACGATGGCGACAATGGCCACGACGATGCTGACCACAAACGGCCAGAAACCATCAGCCGTCAACGCGGCCGGCATGTTCAGGCCGCGGCTGCTGACGAAGAAGGTGTCGCCGAAGTTATGGCTGTTGCGTGGCCCTGGCATGGTCAGGAACACCGCGAAGTACCAGAACAGGATTTGCAGCAGCGGCGGAATGTTGCGGAAGACTTCCACATAAACAGTCGCCAGCTTGGCAATGATCCAGTTCTTCGACAGGCGTGAAACGCCGACGATGAAACCGAGGAGCGTCGCCAGGATGACCCCGATGAAGGTCACTAGCAGCGTATTGAGCAGGCCGATGACAAACACTCGGGCATAGCTGTCCGATTCGGTGTAGTCGATCAGGGTTTGAGCGATGCCGAAACCGGCACTGCGCTCCAGAAAGCTGAAGCCGGAAGTAATGCCCCGGTGTTGCAAGTTGGTCTGGGTGTTATCGAACAGATACCAGCCCATGGAGACCACCGCCACAATGGTGATGATCTGAAATAGCCACGCACGCACTTTGGGATCGCTGAGGCTGAGCCTCTGCTTTGGTGCGCCGATTGAATTTTGCATGAAGTGCCCCGGATGTAATGGAACAGAACATCACCCGGTGGTTGGCCCACCGGGTGATAGAACCATCAGCGCACTGGTGGTGCGTATTGAATGCCGCCAGCGTTCCACAAGGCGTTCAGCCCGCGGTCGATTTCCAGCGGAGTGCCTTTGCCGAGGTTTTTCTCGAACACTTCGCCATAGTTGCCCACTTGCTTGACGATCTGGACGACCCAGTCCTTCTTCACTTTCAAGTCTTTGCCGTATTCACCGTCGGTACCCAGCATACGTGCGACGTCCGGATTCTTGGTGGACTTGGCTTCGGCTTCGACGTTCTTCGAAGTGACACCAGCCTCTTCAGCGTTGAGCATGGCGTAGCCTACCCAGCGAACAATGGCCAGCCACTCGTCGTCGCCGTTACGCACGACCGGGCCCAGCGGTTCCTTGGAAATGGTTTCCGGCAGAACCACGTAGTCCTTCGGCGAAGCCAGCTTGCTGCGCTGAGCGAACAGTTGGGACTTGTCGGAGGTCAGTACGTCGCAACGACCGGATTCCAGCGACTTGGCGCTTTCATCGGAGGTGTCGAAGGTGATCGGGGTGTATTTCAGACCGTTGCCGCGGAAGTAGTCGGAAACGTTCAGCTCAGTGGTGGTACCGGCCTGGATGCAGATGGTCGCACCGTCGAGCTCTTTGGCACTCTTGACGCCCAGCTTGCTATTTACCAGGAAGCCAATGCCGTCGTAGTAGGTGATGAAGCCTGGGAACTTCAGGCCCATGCCCGCGTCACGGGAGCTGGTCATGGTGGTGTTGCGCGACAGAATGTCAATTTCGCCGGACTGCAGCGCGGTGAAGCGCTCTTTGGCGTTCAACTGGCTGAACTTGACCTTGGTCGCATCGCCGAAAACGGCAGCGGCCACAGCGCGGCAGAAGTCAGCATCGATACCGATGATCTTGCCAGTGGAGTCCGGAACCGAGAAACCCGGCAGACCGTCACTGACACCGCACTGTACGAAACCTTTCTTCTGCACTGCATCCAGGGTTGCACCCGCCTGAGCGAACCCGCTGACACCGAGCACTGCAGCTGCAGTCACGATGGCCAGGGTGGATTTCAACATCTTCATTCAAACCTCCAGTTTTGCTCTTGTTGTGTCGGAGCGTGAGTCCAGTCGCACCCTTATGAGGCGTAGTCGACCCGTGTTGGCTTTTTTTGGGGTCAACCGACGTAAAGACCTTAGCTATGAGTCTAGTAAGAGAAAATCCACATCATGGACAACTCACTTCTCACCAATCGGCCGAACGGGCTGTAGCCCTTTCACGTTCGCGAAGCCCGTAGCGGCCACTGGCGAACATCCATCACCGGATTCTTTGCTATCCCGCTGCCAGCAGTACACTGATAGTGTTACCGCAAGGCGCGAGATGGGTTGCACCGCTTTCACATAGCAAAGCCCGTACCAGACCGCTTGCCGATGCGGTTAAGGGACAGGTCAATAGCAAAACTTGTAACCTTGCGACATCTTCTTAACGGATCAACCCGACGCGCACTCACATCTCGCACTTAATGAGAGCGCACGCACAAAATTGGAGCAGCCATGACCGAGCCCTTGATTCTTCAACCCGTAAAGCCCGCAGACGCCTGCGTTATATGGCTGCACGGCCTGGGCGCCGACCGCTACGACTTTCTGCCGGTTGCCGAAGCCTTGCAGGAAACCCTGCTGACCACCCGCTTCGTTCTGCCCCAGGCACCGACCCGCGCCGTGACCATCAACGGCGGTTACGAGATGCCGAGCTGGTACGACATATTGGCCATGAGCCCGGCGCGCGCGATCAGTCGTGAGCAGCTGGAAACGTCGGCGCAGCGAGTCTTTGATTTGATTGAAGAGCAGCGCGCCAGCGGAATAGAAGCATCGCGTATCTTTCTGGCAGGTTTTTCCCAGGGTGGCGCCGTGGTCTTGCACACCGCTTTCCTGAAGTGGCAGGGGCCGCTGGGTGGCGTACTTGCCCTCTCGACTTACGCACCGACCTTCAGCGATGAAATGGAGCTTTCGGCCAGCCAGCAACGTATTCCCGTGCTGTCGTTGCATGGCCAGTACGATGACGTCGTTCAAAACTCGATGGGCCGCACCGCCTACGAGTTTTTAAAGCAGCATGGTGTCACCGTGACATGGCAGGAATACCCAATGGGCCACGAAGTGTTACCCGAAGAAATTCGCGACATCGGCGTCTGGCTGGCCGAGCGTTTACGCTAAAAGCTACCCATTGATCCATCCCACTACGCCGCGCCCGATTCTTGCATTACACTGGCCGGCGTATATTCCTTAACCAATTGATGAGATGACCGTGCTCAAAGCACTCAAGAAAATGTTCGGTAAAAGCGAGACTGAGCAGCTCGCGCCAGTTCCCAGCGCTCCGTCTCATATCCCCAGCCACCGCACCGACGGTAATCAGCCTGGCCGGACCGCAACCGTAGCGGCACCGAAACACGAGCCTGTGACCACACCGGCCGCCCCACCTGTCGAGATTGTCGCCGCCGAGCCACCGCGCAGCGAATCGCCGAAACCGGCAAAACCGCGTCGCGAACCGAAACCGAAAGCGCCGGTCATTCCCTGGAAACTCGAAGACTTCGCCGTTGAACCCCAGGAAGGCAAAACCCGTTTCCACGATTTCAAACTCGCCCCGGAATTGATGCACGCCATCCAAGACCTGGGCTTCCCGTACTGCACGCCGATCCAGGCGCAAGTGCTGGGCTTCACCCTCGCGGGCAAAGACGCCATCGGTCGCGCCCAGACCGGCACCGGCAAAACCGCCGCGTTCCTGATTTCGATCATCACGCAACTGCTGGAAACCCCGCCACCCAAGGAACGCTACATGGGTGAACCGCGGGCGCTGATCATCGCGCCGACCCGCGAGCTGGTGGTGCAGATCGCCAAGGACGCCGCCGACCTGACCAAGTACACCGGCCTCAACGTCATGACGTTTGTCGGCGGCATGGACTTCGACAAGCAGCTCAAGCACCTCGAAGCCCGTCACTGCGACATCCTCGTGGCCACCCCGGGCCGCCTGCTCGACTTCAACCAGCGCGGTGACGTGCATCTGGACATGGTCGAAGTCATGGTGCTGGACGAAGCCGACCGCATGCTCGATATGGGTTTCATCCCGCAAGTGCGCCAGATCATTCGCCAGACGCCGCCGAAGAACGAACGTCAGACGCTGCTGTTCTCCGCAACCTTCACCGAAGACGTGATGAATCTCGCCAAGCAATGGACCACCGACCCGTCGATCGTCGAGATCGAATCGCAGAACGTGGCCAGCGAAAACGTCGAACAACACATCTACGCCGTCGCCGGTGCCGACAAATACAAACTGCTCTACAACCTGGTCAACGACAACGGCTGGGAGCGGGTGATGGTGTTTGCCAACCGCAAGGATGAAGTGCGGCGCATTGAAGAGCGCCTGGTGCGTGACGGCGTCAACGCCGCGCAACTGTCCGGTGACGTGCCGCAGCACAAGCGCATCAAGACCCTGGAAGGTTTCCGCGAAGGCAAGATCCGCGTGCTGGTCGCCACTGATGTGGCCGGTCGCGGCATCCACATCGACGGCATCAGCCACGTGATCAACTTCACCCTGCCGGAAGTCCCGGATGACTACGTGCACCGCATCGGCCGTACCGGTCGTGCTGGCGCAGAGGGTGTGTCCATCAGCTTCGCCGGTGAAGATGACTCCTACCAGCTACCGTCCATCGAGGCATTGCTGGGTCGGAAAATCAGCTGTGAAACACCGCCGACGCATCTACTGCGGGCGATTGAGCGTAAGCGTCCATAACTCGGACCCTTACTGAAAGAGGCGCAGCCGGAAACGGACTGCGCTTTTTTTTCGTCCCGATGTTGCTCGATACAACTAAAAGTCCATAATGGACAAATTAGTTTACTTTCAGCGCCCGGAGCCGACCATGTCCAGTACGCCTTATGTGATCACCCAACCCCAGGCCCGCGAACTGCTGGCGCAGGTCGACGTGCCGCAGATCCTGCGCAAGCTGTTTCGCGACCTGGCGGCCGGGCAAGCGGTGCAACCGGCGCAGCAGCTGGTGGAGTTCCCTCAGGGTGCCGGCGACTTCATCAACTATCTGGGCGTGCTGGCTGAAGATGGCGTCTACGGGGTCAAGACTTCGCCGTACATCGTGCGCGAACAAGGTCCGCTGGTGACGGCCTGGACATTGTTGATGTCGATGCAGACCGGCCAACCGTTACTGCTGTGCGATGCCGGCGAACTGACCACCGCACGCACGGCCGCGACCACCGCCGTCGCCGTCGATGCCCTCGCTCCGCTGAAGGTGCAGCGCCTGGCGATTATCGGCAGCGGCAAGGTGGCTCAGGCGCATCTGCATTACGTTAAAGATCTGCGTGACTGGCAAAGCATCAGCCTCTATTCCCCGAGCCTGAGCGATAAGAACCCTGAAACGCTGGCACAGCTGAAACGCCTCGATCCACGCCTGACCATCGCCGACAGTCGCGAAGCGGCGATTGAAGATGCCGACGTGATCATGCTGTGCACCTCGTCCGCCGGCCCGGTGATCGATCCCTCGAACCTGAGCAAACCGGCGCTGATCACCTCCATCAGCACCAACGCCCCGCGCGCCCATGAAGTCCCGCCGCAGAGCCTCAATGACATGCAGGTGTTCTGCGACTATCGTCTGACTACCCCGGGCTCGGCGGGCGAAATGCTGATTGCGGGGGAACAACATGGCTGGGACAAGTGCTTGATTGTCGGCGACCTGCCTGATTTGCTCAGCGAAAAGGTCCCGCGTCCCGACTACGACCGTCATGTGTTCTTTCGTTCGATCGGCCTGGGCCTGGAAGACATCGCACTGGCCAATGCCATCTACCGCCTACAACCCTGACACCACAATCCTCTGTGGGAGCGAGCCTGCTCGCGATAGCGGTTAATCAGTCAACATTGGTATCGACTGACCCAACGCTATCGCGAGCAAGCTCGCTCCCACAGGGGACTTCCACAATTTCGGCATTTGCGCTCGACAGGAGACGTTCATGAGCCAGGCAGATTTCATCATCATCGGCGGCGGGATTGCCGGCGCTTCCACCGGTTTCTGGCTGTCGCAGCACGCTCGGGTGATTGTGCTCGAACGAGAATCCCATCCGGCTTATCACTCCACCGGACGCTCCGCTGCGCTCTACACCGCCGCGTATGGCACACCGCAGGTTCGCGCGCTGACCCAAGCCAGCCGCGAATTCTTCGACGCCCCGCCAGTCGGTTTCTGCGAACACCCGCTGCTGACCCCGCGTGGCGAGATGACCGTGGACTTCACCGGCGACCCGGCCGAGCTGAACAATCAATACCTGAGCGCCAAGGCCACGGTGGCGGAAATGCAACTGCTCAGTGCCGACGAAGCCTGCGCGCGCCTGCCGATACTGCGCCGTGAAAAAGTCCATGGTGCGATCTACGACCCGACTGCCAGCGACATCGACACCGATGCCCTGCATCAGGGTTACTTGCGCGGTATCCGTCGCAATAAAGGCGAAGTCCACACCGACAGCGAAGTGCTGAGCCTGACCCGCAATGCAGAAGGCATGTGGCAGGTTCAAACCAACAACCAGACTTTCAGCGCACCGATCATCATCAACGCGGCAGGCGCGTGGGCCGACAAGATCGGCGAGCTGGCTGGCGCCAAGTCGTTGGGCCTGCAACCGAAGCGGCGCGCGGCGTTCATCTTCGCCGGCCCCGAGGGCGTGGACATCCACCATTGGCCGATGCTGGTCAGCCTCGACGAATCGTTCTACATGAAACCCGACGCCGGAATGTTCCTCGGCTCGCCAGCCAACGCCGACCCGGTGGAGCCGCACGACGTGCAGCCCGAAGAGCTGGACATCGCGATGGGCATCTACCAGATCGAAGAAGCCACCACCCTGACCATCCGCCGTCCGACCCGCACCTGGGCCGGTCTGCGCAGCTTCGTAACGGACGGAGACCTGATCTGCGGCTTCGATCAACATGTGCCAGGGCTGTTCTGGGTCGCGGCGCAAGGCGGCTACGGCATCCAGACATCACCTGCCATGGGCCAGGCCAGCGCAGCGCTGGTACGCGGTGAAGCCTTGCCCGAACAGCTCAGCCGTTTCGGCCTGGACGCCGAGATGCTCTCCCCTGCCCGCCTGGGTTGATTTTCGTCCTCAGGTGACGTGTCGACCCGATTGCGGCAAACTTCCAGCGCCCTTTTTGCAGGGCGCTGACGCTGCCTGGAGTTCCACCGTATGAACGCACCTGAAAAAGACCCGGCCATGGACAACTACCGGGCGATCGCCGATGCGATCGCTACGTTGTTCTTCCCTCATGCCGAGGTGGTGCTGCACGATCTGCGCACGCAAAAAATCGATTACATCGCCAACAATCTGTCCAAGCGGGAAGTGGGCGATGACGCGGCACTGGAGGACATGCTCAGCGACGATGTCAGCGAACGAAACATCGGGCCCTACGAAAAGCTCAATTGGGATGGCCAGAAGATTCGCAGCCTGAGCAGTGTCTTGCGCGACAGCGACGGTCACCCGCTGGCGGTGCTGTGCATCAACCTGAACATCTCGCTGTTCGAAAATGCCAAGGCCGCGCTCGACCTGTTCCTGTCACCAAGCAAACTGATTCCGCAGCCGGACTCTCTGTTTCGTGATGACTGGCAGGAGCGCATCAATACCTTCCTGCACGCCTGGCTGCGCGAACGTCAGCTGAGCCTGAACCTGCTGACGCGCGACCACAAACGTGAACTGGTGCTGGCGTTGCACGCCGAAGGGGCCTTCAAGGGCAAAAGCGCTTCGAACTATGTGGCCAATGTGCTGAACATGGGGCGGGCGACTGTTTACAAGCATTTGAAGGAATTGAAGGGCTGAGCCCTGAGGTGTTTGTTGCCTGATCTGACGCCATCGCAGGAACGCCGCCCGGCGGCGTTCCTGCGATGCGGTTGGTCAATCGCCGTAAATGTCAGCCTTGAAGTACTTCTCGGAAATCTTCTGATACTCGCCACTCGCACGAATGCCATCAATGGCAGAATTCAACTGGCTCACCAGCTCGGTGTTGCCCTTGCGCACCGCAATCCCGGCACCCTCGCCCACGTACTTCGGATCCTTCAACTCCGGCCCGACAAAGGC
This sequence comes from Pseudomonas sp. PS02303, assembly GCF_029959925.1. Lineage (NCBI taxonomy): Bacteria > Pseudomonadati > Pseudomonadota > Gammaproteobacteria > Pseudomonadales > Pseudomonadaceae > Pseudomonas > Pseudomonas sp. PS02303. Next base: position 859 of record NZ_JASCOM010000146.1, on the reverse strand, counting down.
ATAGCCCTTGCCACGCGGCATCGCCAGGAAGTCACTCAACGGGATGGTGTCGGCAAAAATGGCGTCGAGGCGACCGGCTGCCAGGTCCATGTAGATTTCTTCGTTGTTGCCGTAGCGCTTGACGTTGATGCCCTTCGGTTCAAACACCTCGGTGGCGTAACGGTCGGTGGTGGTGGCACGCTGCACACCAACGGTCTTGCCCTTGAGGCTGGCGTATTGGTCATCCACGGACGCGCCTTCCTTCATCACCAGACGCGATGAAGTGAAGTAGTACTTGTGGGAGAAATCCACCGACTTCTTGCGGTCTTCGTTGATGGTCATAGACGACAGCGCCATGTCGATTTTCTTCACTTTCAGGGAAGGAATCAGACCGTCGAACTCGCCTTCGACCCACACGCACTTGACCTTCATTTGCGCACACAGGGCATTGCCGATGTCGTAGTCGAAACCGACGATCTCGCCCTTGTCGGTTTTCGACGCGAAGGGCGGATAAGCGGCTTCGATGCCGATGCGCAGGGTTTTTTCAGCGGCGAACAGCGTGCTGCACGCGAACAGGCTCAACGCCAGACCGGTGATGAGGGGGAATTTCTTCATGTTCGTTCTCTCGCGGGTTGTTGTTGGTTTGGCAAGACAGAAGAAAGAGCTGGAAACGGGGAAACGCCTTTTTTGTACTTATAATTCCATACTGGACTTTTATGTATTGATCGTCAATTGGGGAGGATGGAGATGCGCCGGCCGGTGGTCGGGCGAGGGTCATTGGGATTTTTGGTGTTGCTGATGGCCTCTTCGCGGGCAAGCCTCGCTCCTACAGGTTTTGTGTTGTTCACAAAATGTGCGCACGACACAAAACCTGTAGGAG
>NZ_JASCOM010000145.1:0-14894 GCF_029959925.1 Pseudomonas sp. PS02303 | reverse complement strand
GAGCCTGCTCGCGAAAGCGGTAGTGCAGCCACCTTTTTAGTGACTGTCAGACCGCTATCGCGAGCAGGCTCGCTCCCACAGGGGATCAGTGTTGTGTCAGTAGTTGTTGGTGCCCATTCGGCAGGCGATTTCGAAGGCCTGGCGGATCGCGCCGACGTTGGCCTTGCCCTGCCCCGCGATGTCGAAGGCGGTGCCGTGGGCCGGCGTGGTAATCGGGATCGGCAAGCCACCCTGCACCGTCACGCCTCGGGAGAAGCCCATCAACTTGATCGCGATCTGCCCCTGGTCGTGATACATCGTCACCACCGCGTCAAAGGCACTGGCATCGCCCTGGACCTTGAGGAAAATCGTGTCCGCCGGGTATGGCCCTTCGGCCGCAATCCCCAGCGCCTGGGCCGAACGAACCGCCGGGCCGATGATGTCCAGTTCTTCGCGTCCGAACGAGCCGTTGTCGCCGTTGTGCGGGTTCAGCCCACACACGCCAATGCGCGGTTTTTCCAGGCCGTTGCGCTTGAGCGCGGTGTCGATCAACTGGATCGCTTCCACTACCCGCGTCTGGGTCAGCATGCCTGGCACTTGCGCTAATGCCACGTGGGAGGTCACGCGGGAGGTCCAGAGGTTGTCGAGCACGTTGAATTCGCAGAACGGCCCGTGGAAATCCAGCAGCTCGGCGAACCAGTGCAGCTCATCGCTGTGGGCCATGCCGGCCATGTGCAGCGAGGTCTTGTTCAACGGCCCGAACAACACCGCGTCGGTGGTCCCGGCCTCGGTCAGGCGCAGGGCTTGTTCCAGCGTGTCGAGGCTGTAGCGACCGCCGATGACACTGGCTTCACTGCGTGGAAATTCACCGACGGTGTCGCCACGAAAGTCATAGAACAGCGGCGTGTCATCACGAAATTCCAACTGATCCAGCGACTCGACGCGACGGTAAGGAAACTCCGTCCCGGCGATGCGCATGCCGCGACGCATTTCGGCCTCGTCGGCGATCAGGATCACATTGGCCTGGCTGCGCACTTCAGGCTCCGCAAGCAAACGTGCGATCAGCTCCGGGCCGATGCCTGCCGGGTCACCCAGCACCATCGCGATGGTTGTTTTGTTCATGCTTCACTCCTCAAGGGTTCAGGCCATTGGCGGTCAACGGCGCAAGGCTCGCAGCGATAAACCCGCTGCGCGTTGCTGTAGAACAGTCGCTCCTGATCGGCGCTCGGCAGATCAGCAACGATGGATTTGAAACCGCTGTAGATGTCGTCGAACGAGCCGCACAGGCTGTCCACCGGGAAGTTGCTGGCGAACATCGCCCGGTCAGTGCCGAACATGGCGATCACTTCACGCACGATCCAGGCGTTGTCCTTGGCGCGCCATGCCTGCCCCCTCTGGCCAAGGCCGGAAATCTTCACCTGCACGTTTGGCCATTTGGCCAGCCGAGCCATCGCCAGGCGCCAACCGGCCAGGCCTTCGGCGCTGCGGTCATTGGGCAACCCTGCGTGGTTGAGAATCAGCGTAGTGCCGGGAAAGTCCCGAGCCAGCCGTTCGGCTTCGTGCAGGTTCCACCAGGGGGTCTGCAAATCGAAGTGCAACCCCAGCCCTTCGAGGGCGGCAAAACTGCGCCGCCAGTGTTCGTCGCTCATCAGGCTGCGCACATGACCAACCTGCGCCGGTGAAGTCGCTCCACCCGGTTTGTGACGCACGCTGCGCACGCATTTGAAACTCGCTTGTTCGGTCAGTACCGCGAGGGCGTCCGGGTGGTCGAGCCAGGCCTGCGCCACGACCGCATTAGGTACGCCGTAACGGGCCGTCAGACTTTCGATAAAAACGGTTTCGCCAATCGGGTCTTGCGGGTCCCATTCGGTCTCGACGTACACCGTTTGCACCACACGGTGCGGGCCGGCGTCAGCGAAATAGTCCTCAGGAAAATAGCGCCGTTTAATCGCACTGTAGTCGCCGTAGCGGAACGGGATATTGGCTTCGGGCGCCAGCCACGGATGGTCATTGATCGTCGGGTCCCAGAAGTGATGATGGGCATCGATGATCGGACCGTTCCATGCTTCGCCAGATAAGTGTTCAGCCATGGCGCACCTCGTCGAGACTGATGAACAACGTCGCCAGCACAAAGACTGCCGAGCACACGGCAAAGAACCCCAGCACCGGCGCAAAACCTCCGGTCATTTGCACAATGATCCCCACCAGGATCGGCACCGCGATCCCGCCGGTGCTGCCGGCCATGTTCATCACGCCGCCGATCAACCCGACCCGCGCCGGTGCCGCCAGCAATGCCGGGAAGCTCCAGTAGAGGCTGCCCCACATCAGGAAAAACGCGGTCATGGCCAACAACGCCACGGCGGCAAACGGATTGCTCAGCGTCGGCAACAACAGAAAGGCGCCGAGGGCGACCACACCGGAAAACGCCAGCAGGCTCTTGACCGCCACGCCACGGCTGACACCCTTGCGGATCAGCCCGTCGCAGAGAAAACCACCGGTCAACGAACCCAGGGCCCCGCACACGAAAATCACGAAGGTGGCCGCGCCGATGCCTTTGATATCGAAGCCGCGAGCCTGGGCCAGATAGCTCGGGCCCCAGGTCAGCAAACCGAAATACACCATCGCCCAACTGGCACGGCCGATCAGCAAGCCGCTCAGGGAACGGGCCGCGATGCCCAGGCCTTTGACCGGCACACGGGCGGCTTCGGCAGCCGGCGTCGCGCGCCCGGCGTTGATCTTCTCCAGTTCTTCGGCATTCACTTGCGGGTGAGTAGCCGGGTCATCGCGCAGATAACGCCGCGCCAGCCAGGCCAGCACCAGGGTCGCGATACCGGCAATCACGAAGGCCAGGCGCCACGAATCCAGGGATGCAATCAGGTAAGCAATGATCAGCCCGCCCAGCGCCACGCCCAACGGGCTGCCGCTGTCCATCAGCACCGCGCCGCGACTGCGTTCGCTCGGCGCCAGCCACAGGGAAATCAGCTTGCCACCGGACGGGAACAACGGCGCTTCGGCGGCCCCGAGTGCAACGCGGGCGAACAGCAATGACAAGCCGCCGGTCGCAAACGCCGCCAACACTTGAAAAGTGCCCCACAACCCGGTGGACCAACTGATGACCCGATGCGGGCCGAAGCGATCGATCAGCCAGCCACCGGGAATCTGCAACAGCGCATACGCCCAGAAGAAGCTGCTGAGGATCAGCCCTTGCATGCTTGGCGACAGGGAAAATTCATGGGCAATGGTCGGCATGGCGATCGACAGCGAGACCCGGTCGATCAGGTTGACCATGGTCAGCGCGAAGACGATCGCAAAGATCCGCCAGCGCACGCTGCTCGCTTTGGTGGTGCCGGCCAGGGGTGTGGCCGCGTTGATCGGTTGGGCAGCTGCGCCAGGCAGATGCAGGGAAGCACTGGGACGAGCCATGGTGCGTACCTCGTTTCTTATTGTTGTGAATGCCGTGCGTGACCGGTTCGCCGCGCTGATGAGCACTATCGAAGGCTCGGTGATAACCGTCTAATCAATGATTGAGATACGGCGATAGCCTCGGGTTATGGCATACCGCGCTTTCAGGGGGCTTTCATCGCCGGCCGCCTTGACTGACTTTCCTCTCAAAACGCTCTGGCACACAGTTTCCAGCCCTCGTCACGTATTTGCCCCTGATGACCTATAACCGCAGGCTATCGGTGTATGTATTGTTTTGACTAGACGCCGAAGCGGAGGCTTCCCACACTCAGTCCAGGCTTGCAGCTTTTGAGCACCGACAAGTCATTCATAACAATTACAAAAAACGAGGCCCTTCCATGCGAAATGCATTCGTCCGTCGCACATCCCGTCTGTTTCTTGGCTGCACACTGGTCGCCGCCGGCGCCCTCCCCGCACTCGCCAACGCTGCCTGGCAGCCGGACAAGAACGTCGAAATCCTCGTTGCCGGCGGCCCCGGCGGCGGCACTGACCAACTCGGTCGGCTGATCCAGTCGATCATCACCACGCACAAGTTCCTCGACGTGAATACCATCGTCCTCAACAAGGGCGGCGGCAACGGTGCCGAAGCGTTCCTTGACCTGAAAATGAACAAGGGCGATCCGGAAAAACTGGTGATCGGCACCAACAACATCTACCTGTTGCCGCTGGTTTCCAAGCTTGGCTATCAATGGCAGGAGCTGACTCCCGTGGCGGCCGTTGCAGAGGACGACTTCATTCTCTGGAGCTACAAGGATGCCCCCTGGAAAGACGCCAAAGGCTTCTACGAAGCGGCCAAGACTGATCCGTCGAAACTGCGCATGGGCGGCAGTCAGTCCAAGGATGTCGACCAGACCCTGACCCTGCTGCTGAACCAGACCAACAACAGCAAACTGGTGTACATCCCGTTCAAGAGCGGCAGTGAAGCCGCGACCCAACTGGCCGGCAAACACATCGCCGCCAACGTCAACAACCCCAGCGAAAGCATCAGCCAATGGCGCGGCGACCAGGTCGAACCGCTCTGTGTGTTCAGCAAAGAACGCATGAGCTACACCGAGAAAGTCGCGGGTGATAAATCCTGGGCCGACGTTCCGACCTGCCACGAACAAGGCCTGGGTATCGATCAATACCGCTTCCCGCGCACCGTGTTCATGCCCGGCGACGTCACCGCCGAACAGCGGGCGTTCTATGTCGAGCTGATGCGCAAAGTCACCGAGACTCCAGAGTTCAAGGCCTACGTGAAGCAGAACGCGCTGGTGCCGACGTTCCTCGAAGGCGAGCCGCTGACTGCCTACATTGAGAAAGACACCGCCCGCGTCACCCCGGTGTTCAAAGAAGCCGGCTGGCTGAAAAACTGAGTTGTTCACGGCCGTGCGCGTGCGCACGGCCGTCACCTCTGGAGGTGCTTTCATGTCCCATTCTTCGGATTCACCGGCGCTGGTCGGTACCCGCTGGGTCGAACTCGGCCTGACACTCTTCACCACGCTGATCGGCGCGGTGGTGATGTTCGGCAGTCTCGAACAAGGTATCGGCTGGGGCGATTCAGGCCCCGAGCCGGGTTACTTCCCCTTCTACATCGGATTGCTGTTGAGCGCCGCGAGCGTGGGCAACGGCGTGTTGACCGTGGTGCGCTGGCACGCCCTGAGCATTGCATTCGTCAGCCGCAGCGCATTCAAGCAAGTGCTGTCGGTGTTCATCCCGATTGCGCTGTTCGTCGGCGCCATGCCGTTCACCGGCATTTATGTGGCCTCGGCCTGCTTCATCGCCTGGTTCATGTGGCGTGACAAGGTGCGCGCCAAGCCTTACGGCAAATGGATGATCGGCACCGTGTCCCTCGGCGCGGTGCTGGCCAGCTACCTGATTTTCGCGTTGTGGTTCAAGGTCCCGCTGGATGCCGGCCCGATGGGCGACTGGATTGCACTGGCCGGGAGAAGTTTCAAATGAGCGAGTTCGATTCCCTGCTGCAAGGCATGAACCTGATCCTCACCCCGGGCCACATCGGCCTGATGGTGATCGGCGTGCTGCTGGGCATTCTGGTCGGCGTATTGCCCGGCCTCGGCGCCCCCAATGGCGTGGCGTTGTTGCTGCCGCTGACCTTCACCATGTCGCCGGTGTCGGCAATCATTTTGCTGTCGTGCATGTATTGGGGCGCGCTGTTCGGCGGTTCGATCACCTCGATTCTGTTCAACATCCCCGGTGAGCCCTCATCGGTGGCGACCACGTTCGACGGTTACCCGATGGCCCGCGAAGGTCGCGCTGCCGAAGCGTTGACGGCCGCATTCAGTTCGGCGCTGATCGGCGCGCTGGCCGGGGTGTTGTTGCTGACCTTCCTGTCGACCAAGATTGCCGCATTCGCCATGTCTTTCAGTTCGCCGGAGTTCTTCGCGGTGTACCTGTTGGCGTTCTGCACCTTCATCGGCATGAGCAAGAATCCGCCGCTGAAAACCGTGGTGGCGATGATGATTGGTTTCGCCATGGCCGCCGTGGGCATGGACACTGTCTCCGGCAACCTGCGCCTGACCTTCGATCAGCCGGCGTTGATGACGGGCATCAGCTTCGAGGTGGCCGTGATCGGCTTGTTCGGGATCGGCGAAATTCTCTGCACCGTCGAGGAAGGCCTGGTGTTTCGCGGCGAGCATGCGCGCATCACGCCGATGGTCATCCTGCGCACCTGGGCCAAGTTGCCGCGTTACTGGTGGACGATCCTGCGCAGCACCCTGGTCGGTTGCTGGATGGGCATCACACCGGGTGGCCCGACGGCGGCCTCGTTCATGAGCTACAGCCTGGCGCGGCGCTTTTCGAAGAACCGCGAGAACTTCGGCAAGGGTGAACTCGAAGGCGTAATCGCCCCGGAAACCGCCGACCACGCCGCCGGCACCAGCGCCCTGCTGCCCATGCTGACCCTCGGCATTCCCGGCTCGGCCACTGCGGCGGTCATGCTCGGCGGTCTGATGATCTGGGGCCTGCATCCTGGCCCGACGTTGTTCGTCGAGCAGCACGATTTCGTCTGGGGCCTGATCGCCAGCATGTACCTCGGGAACGTGGTCAGCCTGATCGTGGTGCTGGCCACCGTGCCGCTGTTCGCTTCGATCCTGCGCATTCCGTTCTCGATCATCGCGCCGATTATCATCATGGTCTGCGCCATCGGTGCCTACTCGGTGCACAACTCGTTCGTCGACGTGGTGTTGATGTTGGGCTTCGGTGCGCTGGGTTATCTGTTCAAGAAACTCGGTTACCCGATTGCGCCGCTGGTGTTGGCGGCGGTACTGGGCGACAAGGCGGAAGATGCGTTCCGTCAGTCGATGCTGTTCTCCGACGGCCACGTGGGGATTTTCTGGTCCAACCCGTTAGTGGGCTGCCTGACCACGGCGGCGTTGCTGATGCTGTTCTGGCCGTTGATTTCCAAGGCGCTGGGCACCCTGACGGGGCTGCGCAAACCCCAGGTCGCCAAGCCTAAATCGGTGCTGTAACACGGCAATGCTGGCAACGCCTGGCATTTGTTGTCAGGCTTGCCGCAGTCCTAATTGCGAGCACGGCCCATGACCCGAATTCCTGCTGCCAATGTGATCCACAGTCGACTGCGTCTGCGCCAACTGCGGCTGATGCTGGCGTTGCAGGAATTCGGCTCGTTGCGCCGCGCCGCCGACCACATCGGCATGACCCAGCCGGCAGCCACCAAGATGTTGCACGAAGCCGAAGACTTGCTCGGCGTCGAACTCTTCGAGCGTCTGCCCCGGGGCATGCGCTCGACCCCGTTCGGGGAAACCGTCATCTACTACGCGCGCATGGTGTTTGCTGAACTGAGCGGCATGCGTGAAGAACTGGTCGCGCTCGAATCCGGCAACCTTGGCCGGGTTGCGGTCGGTGCGATTCCGGCGCTGGCCTCGGGGCTGTTGACCCGCACCATCGCGACCCTGAAACAAAGCCATCCACGCTTGTCGATGAGCATTCAGGTCGACACCAGCGACGTGCTGGTGCAGGCGCTGTTGCAGGACCAGCTGGATATCGTATTGGGCCGGATTCCGGCGGGCGCACGGGCCGAAGAGTTGCTGTTCGACAGCCTCGGCGAAGAAGCCTTGTGCGTCATCTCCGGCGCGCAGAACCCGTTGGCGAAAGAGAAAAACCTGAGCTGGGCCGAGTTGCAGAACATGACCTGGGTACTGCAACAGCAACCGAGCCCGATGCGCGCGATCATCAATCAGGTATTCCACAATGCGCGGGTCGACATCCCCAGCAGCATCGTCGAAACCACCTCGATCATGACCTTGCTGTCCTTGATCCAGCAGACCGACATGCTGGGCGTCACACCGGTGTCGGTGGTGGAGGATTACCCGGGCCGTGATTTGCTGGCGGTATTGCCGATCAAGTTTGAAGCACGGCTGCCGCCGTACGGGCTGATTACCCGCCGTCACCGCATTCAATCGTCAGCGATGCAGGCGTTCATGAATTCGGTGCGGGCCGAGCACGCGCTGGCCAAATAAAAAAGGCCCGGAGCCAATGCTCCGGGCCTTTCATTTTCACGCTGCTTTACGCTGTTTTACGGAACACAAATACCAGCCCGACGATGATCAGCAGCATGCCGAGCATGCTCAATACCGCCAGCCGATTACCGAAAATCAGGTAGTCCATCACCGCCGTCACGGCCGGCACCAGGTAAAACAGACTGGTGACATTCACCAGATTGCCCCGGGCGATCAAGCGGTACAGCAGCAACGTTGCCAGCACCGACACCACCAATCCCATCCACAGCACCGGCACGATGAACCCGCTGCCGTGTTCGAAATGAAACGGCTGGAACGGCACGAAGATCCCGCAGAGCAGCAGCCCCGCGAGGTACTGCACCGGCAGCGTGCCGAGGGGATTGTCGGTGATGCGCTTCTGCATGATCGAGCCAAAGGTCATGCTCGCCAACGCCAGCAAACCAAAAAGCATCCCGGCCAAAGACATGCCGGCCAGACCGATGCCCTGGTAAACCACCATGATCAACCCGACCAGGCCCAGCGCCAGACCGAACATCCGGCTGGCCGAGCGCTGACGCTCCATGATCACCACCGTGAGAATCGGCTGCACACCCATGATGGTTGCCATAACGCCCGGTGTGACTTTGAGGTCCAGGGCCAGCAGATAAAAAATCTGATAAGCCCCCAGCAACACCACGCCCGTGGCCATCGCATACAACATCGCTTTGCCACCCTTGGGCAATTTCAGCTTGAGCAACGGCACCAGCAGCATCAATCCGCACAAGGCGATGGCAAAGCGAATCAGCAGAAAGGCAAAGGGCGATGCGTGGGCCAGGCCCCATTTGGAGAAGATCGCACCGCTGCTCCACAGCAGAACGAACAGGCTCGTGGACGCCGCCGCGAGCGCGGATTTTTTCGACAGGACAAACATGAATACCACCTGTAGTCAGGCAAGAAGCCAACTCAGCCGAAGCTGAAATTCAGTAGTTTTTTTCAGGCGGGCGCGCAGAACAGCAAAGAACGCTGATCAGCCCGAAACGCCAACGCCCGGCGGTGATACGACTGCGTACACCGGCGTGCTACTGACAGGTGGGGGGTAATGACTGATCTGCGCAGGCTGCTTATTCCCGCACGGCACGACGCCAGCGTTGACCGCTGAATCGACTACCGCATTGAAGAGGGAAGCTGGCATGAACTGATCTTTTTTGATGGGGTGGGCGGTGGGTAACAGAACCACCGAGCGCCGACTATAACCAGCGGCGGACATGGATTGCAATGACTTGGACAAAGGGCCAGTCACGACACCTCGTCGCGGGCGCGCCATTTAAATTCTGCTCATAAAAAAACCGCTCCCAAGGAGCGGTTTTTCTTTTGAATCCAGTCACGCAAACAACCAATACCCCAACAACGTCAGCACCACCACCGCCAACACCGGCCGCAGCACGCGGTACGCCTTGGGATTACGACGCTTCCAGCGTTTGACCACACCACTGACCTTGTCGCTGGAATTCTTGCTCCAGGCATACGCCTGGTTAATCCCGCCGACACGTTCATCATCAAGGTTCTGAGGTGCGGTGGCGCGACCGAGCAAGCCGCTGAGCCAGCGGTTGATGAAGGTCATGACGCGGTTGCTCAGCGGTCGTTCGATGTCGCAGAACAGAATGACGCGGGTTTTCTCGGATTCGTTCTTGACCCAATGCACGTAGGTCTCATCAAACATCACATCTTCACCATCACGCCAGGCATACACCTGGCCGTCGACAAAGATACGGCAATCGTCGGAGTTCGGCGTCGACAGCCCCAGGTGATAGCGCAGCGAACCGGCAAACGGGTCGCGGTGCGGGTTGAGGTGGCTGCCACCCGGCAGCAACGCGAACATTGCACCCTTTACGTTGGGAATACTGCTCACCAGCGCCACGGTTTTCGGGCACAAGGCTTCAGCGGATGGCAGGGGTTTGTCGTACCACTTGAGGTAGAAACGTTTCCAGCCTTTCTTGAAAAACGAACCAAACCCCGCATCGTTGTGTCTTTCGGCGGCGCGGATGTAACCCTCGTCGAACAGGTGCATGGCTTCGTCGCGGATGACTTCCCAGTTGTCTTTGAGCACGTCCAGTTCCGGGAACTTGCTGCGGTCCAGATAGGGTTTGGACGGCACGCCGGAGAACAGGTACATCAAGGCGTTGTAAGGCGCAAACAAGGCCGAGTGATTGACGAATTGACGCAGAACCGGCAATCGCGCCTTCCCGCGCAAATGCACATAGAGGGTGCTGCCCAGAAATAGCAGCAACACTGACGCTTTCGCGGCAAAGGAAAAGGTCATCTACGGCTCCTTGAGGTTAGGCTCTTCGCACAACGCCATTTACCCGACGTGGCAGCCGGCCATGATAAACACTACCGGCCTCGGGAAAAACCCGCAAAAATCGACATTCAGTATTAAGGTTTGTGCAATAAAGCACTTATTAACATAAGGTTCCTGAACGGGGGCTGACCTGAATCAGCCCTCTCACCAAAAGATCAAACCATCGCAGGCAGCGCCTACTGCTGATTTTCCTGCTCGGTAAACAGGTCGCTGAACAACATGCTCGACAAGTAGCGCTCACCGGAGTCCGGCAGGATCACCACGATGGTCTTGCCCTGCATTTCCGGTGTTTCGGCCAGACGCACCGCCACCGCCATCGCGGCGCCACAGGAAATACCGCACAAAATCCCTTCTTCCTGCATCAGGCGCAGCGCCATGGCCTTCGATTCGTCATCGGTGACCAACTCAACCCGATCGACGATCGACAAGTCCAGATTCTTCGGGACAAAACCGGCACCGATCCCCTGGATCTTGTGCGGGCTCGACTTGATCTCTTCACCGGCTATCGCCTGGGTAATCACCGGCGACACCACCGGTTCCACAGCTACCGAGATAATCGGTTTGCCCTGGGTATTCTTGATATACCGCGAAACACCGGTAATGGTTCCGCCGGTTCCAACGCCCGCGACCAGCACATCGACTGCGCCGTCAGTATCGTTCCAGATTTCCGGACCGGTGGTTTTCTCGTGAATGGCCGGGTTGGCCGGGTTGTCGAACTGCGACGGCATGAAATATTTGGCCGGATCGCTGGCCAGGATCTCGGCAGCCTTCTCAATGGCGCCCTTCATGCCTTTGGCCGGTTCGGTCAGCACGAGTTCGGCGCCCAGTGCCTTGAGGACTTTGCGTCGCTCGATGCTCATCGACGCCGGCATGGTCAGCATCAACTTGTAACCACGGGCCGCGGCAACAAAGGCCAGGCCAATGCCGGTATTGCCCGACGTCGGTTCGACGATGGTCATGCCAGGCTTGAGTTTGCCGGAGCTTTCGGCGTCCCAGATCATGCTCGCGCCGATCCGGCACTTGACCGAGTAACCCGGGTTGCGCCCTTCGATCTTGGCCAGGATGGTCACACCGCGCGGGGCAATGCGGTTGATCTGCACCAGCGGCGTATTGCCAATGGAATGGGCGTTGTCAGCGTATATACGGCTCATGGCTGGGTCCTTGTACAGCGTTGAATAAGCCCCCAAAGGTATGCCTGTTGCCAGTGGTCGTCCAGTCAGGTCGAACGTCCGGTAAACACCGCAGTCAATGGCTTTACATCGTCAGAGATTTGCCGCCATGAAACGTCGATACCGTTGGCCCCTGTGGACCCTCGCCGGTCTCGTTGTGCTGCTGATTGCCCTGCACTTCGCCCTGCCCTACCTGGTGCGCGATTACTTGAACGAGAAACTGGCGGACATGGGCGATTACCGGGGCCAGGTCACCGACGTCGACCTCGCGCTGTGGCGCGGCGCCTACAAGATCAACGGGCTGAAAATCGTCAAGGTCGACGGCAAGGTCCCGGTGCCTTTCGTCAATGCACCGCTAATCGACCTGTCTGTCAGTTGGCACTCACTCTGGTCCGACCGCGCTGTGGTGGCCGAAGTGCAGTTCTTCAACCCTGAGGTGAACTTCGTCGACGGCGGCGCCAATAAACAAAACTCCCAGACCGGTCAAGGCACCGACTGGCGCGCACAGTTGAGCAAACTGGCGCCGTTCACCTTTAACGAAATACGCATCTACGACGGCAAGATCAACTTTCGAAACTTCAATTCCAAGCCCCCCGTCAACATGAACGCCACTCAGGTCAACGCCAGCCTCTATAACCTGACCAACGTGGTCGACACCGAAGGCAAGCGCGACGCGCGCTTTGAAGGCAAGGCCCTGTTGCTGGGCCACGCCCCACTGGAAACCACAGCCACCTTCGACCCCTTGAGCAATTTCGAAGACTTCGAATTCCGTCTGCGCGCCAAGGATATCGAGCTCAAGCGCATGAACGACTTCGCCTCGGCCTATGGCAAATTCGACTTCAACGCCGGTCACGGCGATGTGGTCATTGAAGCGCAGGCCAAAAAAGCCCAATTGACCGGCTATATCAAGCCGCTGCTCAAAGACGTGGACGTGTTCAACTGGCAGCAGGACGTGGAAAACAAGGACAAAGGGCTGTTCCGGTCCATCTGGGAGGCCATTGTCGGCGGCTCCGAAACCGTGCTGAAAAACCAGGGCAAGAACCAGTTTGCCACTCGCGTAGAACTGAGCGGCAACGTGCATCGACAAGATATCAGCGCGTTCCAGGCGTTTTTGCAGATTTTACGCAATGGTTTCGTTCAGGCATTCAATGCCAGGTATGAGCGGCCGAAACCGGATCAGGGCTAAGTCACCAAGTGACGCCCCATTCAGAGACTGAATAAGCCGTCTGCGTTCACAGTCGACCGGCCTGCGCGTTATAGTCGGGCACTACACTTATTGCGCCCCGCCCTGCCTGATTCAGGTCGGCTTACCGTTCGAGGATTAGCAGATGAAGTTCGAAGGCACCCAGGCCTACGTCGCCACCGATGACCTGAAGCTGGCGGTCAACGCCGCCATTACCCTGGAGCGTCCACTGCTGGTCAAGGGCGAGCCAGGCACCGGCAAAACCATGCTCGCCGAGCAATTGGCCGAGTCCTTCGGTGCGAAATTGATCACCTGGCACATCAAGTCCACCACCAAGGCGCATCAGGGCCTGTACGAGTACGACGCGGTCAGTCGCCTGCGTGACTCGCAACTGGGCACGGAAAAAGTCCACGACGTTCGCAACTACCTGAAAAAGGGCAAGCTCTGGGAAGCGTTCGAGTCCGAAGAGCGAGTGATTCTGCTGATCGACGAAATCGACAAGGCCGACATCGAGTTCCCGAACGACCTGTTGCAAGAACTCGACAAGATGGAGTTCTACGTTTACGAGATCGACGAGACCATCAAGGCCAAGAAACGCCCGATCATCATCATTACCTCCAACAACGAGAAAGAGCTGCCGGACGCCTTCCTGCGCCGCTGCTTCTTCCACTACATCGCGTTCCCGGATCGCGTGACGCTGCAGAAAATCGTCGACGTGCACTACCCGAACATCAAGAAAGACCTGGTCAGCGAAGCGCTGGACGTGTTCTTCGACGTGCGCAAGGTGCCGGGCCTGAAGAAGAAGCCTTCGACCTCGGAACTGGTGGACTGGCTGAAGCTGCTGATGGCCGACAACATCGGCGAAGCCGTACTGCGCGAACGCGATCCGACCAAAGCGATCCCACCCTTGGCAGGCGCCCTGGTGAAGAACGAACAGGATGTTCAATTGCTTGAGCGCCTGGCGTTCATGAGCCGTCGCGGCACCCGCTAAGAGGCTGATCGCCATGCTGCTCAACCTGTTCAATGAAATGCGCGCAGCCAAGGTGCCGGTCTCGGTGCGTGAGCTTCTGGACCTGATCAATGCGCTGAAACAACGCGTGACCTTCGCCGACATGGACGAGTTCTATTACCTGTCCCGGGCGATTCTGGTGAAGGACGAACGGCATTTCGACAAGTTCGACCGCGCGTTCGGCGCCTACTTCAATGGCCTGGAGAAACTCGACGATCACCTTCAGGCGTTGATTCCTGAAGATTGGCTGCGCAAGGAATTCGAGCGTTCCCTGACCGAAGAAGAACGGGCCGCGATCCAGTCCCTCGGCGGTCTGGACAAGCTGATCGAAGAATTCAAGAAACGCCTCGAAGAACAGAAAGAACGCCATGCCGGCGGTAACAAATGGATCGGCACCGGCGGCACCAGTCCGTTTGGCTCCGGCGGCTTCAACCCGGAAGGCATTCGCGTCGGCGATGCCGGCAAGCGCCAGGGCAAAGCGGTCAAGGTGTGGGATCAGCGCGAGTACAAGAACCTCGACGATTCGGTGGAACTGGGCACGCGCAACATCAAGGTCGCCCTGCGCCGCTTGCGCAAATTCGCCCGTCAGGGTGCGGCGGAAGAGCTGGACATCGACGGCACTATCGACCACACCGCGCGCGATGCCGGCCTGCTGAATATCCAGATGCGGCCGGAGCGGCGTAACACCGTCAAGCTGTTGCTGCTATTTGACATCGGCGGCTCGATGGACGCCCATGTGAAGATCTGCGAGGAACTGTTCTCGGCCTGCAAGACCGAGTTCAAGCACCTGGAGTACTTCTACTTCCACAACTTCATTTATGAGTCTGTGTGGAAGAACAACATGCGCCGCACCTCCGAGCGCACGTCGACCCAGGACCTGCTGCACAAGTACGGCGCCGACTACAAAGTGATCTTCATTGGTGACGCTGCGATGGCGCCGTATGAAATCACCCAGGCCGGCGGCAGCGTCGAGCACTGGAACGAAGAAGCCGGTTATGTGTGGATGCAGCGGTTCATGGAGAAGTATAAGAAGGTCATCTGGATCAACCCCTATCCGAAAGATACGTGGGGGTATACGTCGTCGACCAATATTGTGCGGGACTTGATTGACGACCAGATGTACCCGTTGACGTTGCGGGGGTTGGAGGAAGGGATGCGGTTTCTTTCCAAATAGAGATTTTTGTTGTCTGTGAAAACGTCTTCGCGGGCAAGCCTCGCTCCTACAGGTTTCTGTGTTCGTGCATCGTGCACCAACCCTGTAGGAGCGAGGCTTGCC
>NZ_JASCOM010000144.1:0-14977 GCF_029959925.1 Pseudomonas sp. PS02303 | reverse complement strand
GAGGGAGCTTGCTCCCGCTGGGTCGCGAAGCGGCCCCAAAAGTTTTGCGTCTGCTTCGCAGCCGAACGGGAGCAAGCTCCCTCGCCACACAAGCCCGCTCCCACAGGAGTTCGTGTGTTCATTTCACTTCCGGCGGCGTAGTGAAGGTGTGATACGGCGCTGGTGACGGAATGCTCCACTCCAGGCCTTCCGCGCCATCCCACGGTTTGGCGGGTGCTGGCGGGCCGCCGCGGATGGTCTTGATTACGATGAACAGGAAGAAGATCTGCGTGGCGCCGAACATGAACGCACCAATCGACGACACCATGTTGAAGTCGGCGAATTGCAGGTTGTAGTCCGGAATCCGCCGCGGCATGCCCGCCAGGCCCACGAAGTGCATCGGGAAGAACGCCATGTTCATGCCGATGAACGAGAGCCAGAAATGCAGCTTGCCGAGGGTTTCGTCGTACATGTGGCCGGTCCATTTCGGCAACCAATAGTAGGCCGACGCGAAGATCCCGAAGATCGCCCCCGGCACCAATACATAGTGGAAATGCGCGACCACGAAGTAGGTGTCCTGGTACTGGAAGTCCGCCGGGGCAATGGCAAGCATCAGCCCGGAGAAGCCGCCGATGGAGAACAGGATCACGAACGCCACCGCGAACAGCATCGGTGTCTCGAAGGTCAGCGAGCCTTGCCACATGGTGCTGGCCCAGTTGAACACTTTCACCCCGGTTGGCACCGCGATCAGCAGTGTGGCGTACATGAAGAACAACTCGCCCACCAGCGGAATGCCGACCACGAACATGTGGTGCGCCCAGACGATGAACGACAGGAACGCGATGCTCGCCGTGGCGTAGACCATCGAAGTGTAGCCAAACAGCGGCTTGCGCGAGAAGGTCGGGATGATCGAGCTGACGGCACCGAAGGCCGGCAGGATCATGATGTACACCTCGGGGTGACCGAAGAACCAGAACACATGCTGGAACAACACCGGATCACCGCCACCGGCGGCACTGAAGAAGCTGGTGCCGAAGTGGAT
The DNA here is from genome assembly GCF_029959925.1 of Pseudomonas sp. PS02303. Classification (NCBI taxonomy): domain Bacteria; kingdom Pseudomonadati; phylum Pseudomonadota; class Gammaproteobacteria; order Pseudomonadales; family Pseudomonadaceae; genus Pseudomonas; species Pseudomonas sp. PS02303. The sequence continues at coordinate 13,956 of NZ_JASCOM010000144.1, read as the reverse complement.
GTCCATCAACATCATCGTCACGCACCCGGCCAGCACCGGCATCACCGCGATCAGCAGGAAAGCGGTGATCAGCCACGTCCAGACGAACAGCGGCATCTTCATCAACGTCATGCCGGGGGCGCGCAGGTTGAGGATGGTGGCAATCACGTTGATCGCACCCATGATCGAACTGATCCCCATCAAGTGGATGGCGAAGATGAAGAACGTCACGCTTTCCGGTGCGTAGGTCGTCGACAGCGGGGCGTAGAACGTCCAGCCGAAGTTCGGTCCGCCACCGGGGGTGAACAGGGTCGACACCAGCAGGATGAACGCCGCCGGCAACAGCCAGAAGCTGAAGTTGTTCATCCGTGGCAGGGCCATGTCGGGTGCGCCGATCATCAACGGGATCATCCAGTTGGCGAGGCCGACGAACGCCGGCATCACCGCACCGAACACCATGACCAGACCATGCATGGTCGTCATCTGGTTGAAGAATTCCGGCTGAACGATTTGCAGTCCCGGCTGGAACAGCTCGGCGCGAATCACCATCGCGAACGAGCCACCCAACAGGAACATGGAAAACGCAAACCACAGGTACAGCGTGCCGATGTCCTTGTGGTTGGTGGTCAGCACCCAACGCATCAGGCCTTTGGCGGGACCGTGGGCGTGATCGGCATGACCATGGTCATCGATGACGGCGCTCATGGCGTGTCTCCTGCAAACAGATGGGCTGGGCAGGCCGGGGCGCGCTGCCCCGACCGGTTCCTTGGTTGCGCAATAGACCGGGTCATTTGCTTTCCGCCTGTTTCAGCTCCAGCACTTCTTTAGGAGTGACCATGTCGCCTTTGTTGTTGCCCCAGGCGTTACGTTCGTAGGTCACCACCGCCGCGATATCGACTTCCGAGAGCTGCTTGCCGAACGCCGCCATCGCGGTACCCGGCTTGCCGTGGTAGACAATGCTCAGGTGACCTTCCTTCGGTCCGGTGGCGATTTTCGAGCCTTTGAGCGCCGGGAACATCGGCGGCAAGCCCTGACCTTCGGCCTGGTGACAGGCGACGCAGGCGGTGTGATAGACCTTGTCGCCTCGCTCCTTGAGCTCGTCGAGGGTCCATTCCTTGCTGGTCAGTTCTTTAAGCTGCAGGGATTCGGCCTTGCGTTCGGCCAGCCATTTTTCGTAATCGGCCTTTTCCTTGACCTCGACCACGATCGGCATGAAGCCATGGTCCTTGCCGCACAGTTCGGCGCACTGGCCACGGTAGATGCCGGGTTTGTCGACGCGGGTCCAGGCTTCGTTGACGAACCCGGGAATCGCATCGCGCTTGACCGCAAAGGCCGGCACCCACCAGGAGTGGATAACGTCGGCGGACGTCACGAGGAAACGCACCTTGGCGCCAATCGGCAGCACTAAAGGCTTGTCGACCTCAAGCAAGTAATGCTCGCCCTTGGTTTCCTTGTTGTGGATCTGGTCGGCAGGGGTCGTCAGGTTGCTGAAGAATTCGACGTCCTGGCCCAGGTATTTGTAGTGCCACTTCCACTGATAGCCGGTGACCTGGATATCGATATCCGGCTCACTGGCGTCGTACATCTTGATCAGGGTTGCCGTCGCAGGAACCGCCATGGCCACCAGAATCAGGAAGGGCACGATGGTCCAGAGGATTTCGACGGTGGTGCTTTCATGAAATTTTGCGGCCACCTGCCCGGTAGAGCGGCGGTGGACCATCATCGACCAGAACATGGCGCCGAAGACGATGATGCCGATCACTACACAGATCCAGAAAATGGTCATGTGCAGGTCAAATACTGCGTGACTGATTTCAGTCGCTCCCGGCGCCATATTCACAGTCCAGGCGGCTTGCGCCTGGCTGAAAATCGACCACAACAGGAGGCCCATCCAGACGTGTGGATGTCGCATCATTGCGGGTTCCCCTTATCGTTCTTGTTATCCCGCCGGCTTTCACCTGCGGCAAGGGAGCGGCTTTTTCAGACTACGAAACTTGAATCGCCGAGCCTTGCTGCGTGTGCAGTCGGGCGTCATCAGCTAACTCCATTCCCACCCGAGTATAGACAGCGACTGCTACCTCGCAACGTGATGGCGTAAATGATCTGAAACAGCTGGGACTTGCGTTCAAGGTCACGAATGGAGAAGGATGCAGACGAGTGGTGGCAAATCGATATAACGGAGGCGTCTCAAGGATGAAACAATTATGACAAATGCGTCTTAGCATTTTTCATAAGCCAGCTAAGTTATGTCTTCCCTATTTCATTGCCTTTGTTTCCTGGAGTTTTCATGAACACCGCCGCATTGCGCGAGCAGATCCAAAAAGCCCAACAACACGAGGCCGAGACCGGCCTGCTGACTCGTCAGCTTGAAAATCAATTGCCACACCTTCACTCCGCCATCCAATTGCCGGATGTCGACGCCAACGGCGTGATGACGCGTTTTGTGGCCGCGTACATAGAGCAAGTGCCGGACCTGCTGGACGCAGCCAATGAAGTCGCCAGGGAAGCGGGTATCGAATCACAGATCAAGCCGGTGCTGACGATCGCCGAGCAGTTCTTCCTCCAGCCACCGGCAATCATGGCCGGTCATGTCGGCCTGGACAGCCTGCTGGATGAAGCCTATCTGGCGCATCGGTTGGTGGAAGAGGTCAATGACCTGTACATCAAGCATTTTGGCCAGCCACTGATCCCCTTGGACATGACGGTCGCCAACCTGATTGCTCACCAATTGATCGGCGAGGATTTTGCCAACCAACTGGATGAGGCGGTGCATCACGCTGTGGATGAGATGCTCAATGAAGACAGTTTCGCGCTGGAGTCCGTGGAGGCCTACCGCGAAAAACTCAACAGCCCGGACACCGGCGCCGCCTGGAAGCGCTGGCCGTGCCTGTCGCGCCAGCTGGGCGTAGGGCTGGAGCTGGATCAGCCGGCGGCTTGATTCTTTAGAGTCAGCACCGTCCCCTGTGGGAACGAGCCTGCTCGCGATTGCGATATGTCATACCGCCTTCGCGAGCAGGCTCGCTCCCACATTGGTTACTTCTACGCCGTAGAGCCCACTCCGGAGGTGGTTCGTAAACGCCCCTCCAACCGACGCTTCAACCCCCGCGCTTCAATAATCAGCTTCGACCCCTTGGCCGCATTGGCCCGACCCCATTCCTCAAGCAACTCCAGACACGAGTGATCGATGTAGCTCAGGTTATTGAGCGGCACATGCACCGTCGCGCCTGGGGGAATGGTCCCCAGCACCTGGGTCAGCGCCGGCACCTTGAGAAAGGTTGCGGCCCCCGTCAGTCGTAACTCCATCTCACCGTCGGCCGGCAGGTCGATCAGGCTGATTTTCAACCGCGAGGCCTTCCAGGCCAGTTTGGCCAGGGTCAACCCGAAGCCGATCAGCACGCCGGTCAACAGGTCGGTGAAGATGATTGCCAGCGCCGTCGCCGCGTAGGTGAACATCGGCATCCGGCCATAACGGCCCAGACCGCGAAAGGCCTTGAGGTCGACCAGTTTGAAACCGGTGTACACCAGCACACCCGCCAGGCTTGCCACCGGAATGCTTTGCAGCACGCTGGACAGCAACAACACGAAAGCCAGCAACCACAGACCGTGGAAGATCGCCGACATTCGCGTGGTGGCGCCAGCCTGGACGTTGGCCGAGCTACGCACGATCACGCCGGTCATGGGCAGCGCGCCAAGCAGGCCGCAGAGCATGTTGCCGACGCCCTGTGCCGACAACTCCCGATCGAAATCGGAGCGCTGGCCGCTGTGCATGCGATCCACCGCCGCGGCGGAGAGCAGGGTCTCGGCGCTGGCGATAAACGCCACGGCAAATGCCGCGATCAATAACGTCGGGTCGGCCAGATTGAGCAAGTCGGCGGGCTTCAGCCAGTCGATGGCTTCTGCCAGGTTGGCCGGGACTTCCACGCGTTTGACCTGCAAGGCGAGCATCAGACTCGCGACTGTCGCCAGGCCTACGCCAAGCAGTGCGCCGGGAATGAAGCGAAGAGAGTGCGGACGGAATTTTTCCCACAGCCACATCACCGCAATCGTCGACAGCCCAAGCAACCCAGCCTGCCAGCCAAGGGAAGGCAAGGCCTGGATCACGGCCGCCGGAAAGGCTGCGAGGTTATCCAGCCCCGAAGGCTTGGGCACGGCGTCCAGCATCACATGCACTTGCGACAACACGATCAGCACGCCAATCCCGGCGAGCATGCCGTACACCACCGCTGGCGCCGTGACCCGAAACCAGCAGCCCAGCTTGAAGCGCCCGGCCATCAGTTGCAGAAAACCCGCCAACAGCAGGATGGGACCGAGCATGGCAACACCATGCTGGCGCACCAGTTCAAAGACCAGCACCGCCAGACCCGCCGCCGGGCCGCTGACTTGCAGAGGCGAACCTGCAAGCCAACCGACGACCAGTCCACCGATGATCCCGGTGATCAAACCCTTGGCCGGCGGCAGGCCCGAGGCGATGGCGATGCCCATGCACAAGGGCAGGGCGACCAGAAACACAACCACGGACGCCAGCAGCTCCCGTGGCAGAACAGCTTTGAGTTGAGCAGCACGCATGGTGACTCTCCCGAAGTTTTCTTCAGGCGTGGCAAAGCCAGGCTGCTTGATCAGCAACCTCGGCTAAACCACACCTGGGAGGATTTAGAAGCGCGCTTTGGGCGTCGCCACGGGGATCGGATGGCTGCCATCAAGCGGCAGGAAACACCCTTTGTCCGCGTCGTAAGCTCTGATTTCGCTGGTTTCGATGTTGTAGATCCAGCCATGGATAAACAGCTGACCGTTAGCCATGCGCGAGGCGACCGAAGGGTGCGTGCGCAAATGCTGAAGCTGGGCGATCACGTTTTCTTCGGTGAGGACATGCATGCTTTCGCTTTCGTCAGCGCAATGGCAGTTTTCCTGGACCATCGATTTCGCCACTTCGGCATGACGCAGCCAGGCTTTGACCGTGGGCATTTTTTCCAGGCTTTGCGGGTTGAGCACGGCGCGCATCGCGCCACAGTCGGAGTGCCCGCAAATGATGATGTGCTGTACGCCGAGGGCCAGGACCGCGTATTCGATGGCCGTGGAAACACCGCCGTTCATCTGCCCATAAGGCGGCACAACGTTGCCGACGTTACGGGTCACGAACAGGTCGCCGGGGGCGCTTTGGGTGATCAGTTCAGGAACGATGCGCGAATCGGCGCAGGCGATAAACATCGCTCGAGGGCTCTGAGCCGTGGCGAGTTTTTTGAAGAGTTCTTCCTGCTGGGGAAAAACTTCGTGATGAAAATGCAAAAAGCCGTCAACGATATGCTTCAGCGCTGCATCGGCGGTTTCCGCCTCGGGTTGGGCTGAAGCCGACGCAGCCAACGGCTGTTTATCCTTGTCACTCATGATTCATCCTCTTTGGCGGAGTCAGGGAATTTTCCCGTTTTGTCCGGTGTGAAGCCAGTGGCTGTTTAAAAAACATCCAGGCCGAAGATCTCGACCCGTCAGTCACTCGATGAACAAGGTATCTGTCGAAACTTAACTCAAACTGAATCAAGCGCTCTAGGACGTGTGTTCCAGGTCACAAAAAACGTGACCAGCCTAATGGCCAAGTGCTTTTCCTCCTACTCAACCATAGGCCAATTGTCCTCAAATCAACGACATCTGGCGACCTGGCGGACAGAAGGCGTCGCAGTCCAGGTTAAAACCTTCGCGATGATTGAGCCCCAACCGTTTGATCGATTTGGCAAAGCGTTGCGCCAACAGATCGGCAAACGGCCCCTCTCCGCGCATTCGGGCTCCGAACCGACTGTCGTAGAGCTCCCCGCCACGGCTCTGGCGGATCAGGCTCAACACATGAGCGGCACGCTGCGGATAGTGGGCGGCCAGCCATTCTTCGAACAGCGGCGCCACTTCCAGCGGCAGCCGCAACATCATATAGGCGGCGCTCTGGGCACCGGCAGCATGGGCTTCGGTGAGCAGGCTTTCGAGTTCGCTGTCGTTGATCATCGGAATCATCGGCGAACACAGCACGCCCACCGGTATCCCGGCTTCGCGCATGACTCGGATGGCGCGTAGCCGGGCCTTGGGCGCAGCCGCGCGCGGTTCGAGGATGCGTTTGAGTTCATCGTCGAGGGTGGTGAGGCTGATCATCACCGCCACCAGCCGTTGCTCGGCGAGTTCGGCCAGCAGGTCCAGGTCCCGAAGAATCAGCGAGCCCTTTGTAATGATGGTCACCGGATGCCGGTACCGCAGTAGCACTTCAAGGGTCTTACGGGTGATTTTGTGTTCGCGCTCGATCGGCTGGTAGGGATCGGTGTTGGAGCCCAGATTGATCGGCGCGCATTGATAGCCGCGCTTGGACAGCTGTTCTTCCAGCACATCGGCGGCGTTGGTCTTGGCGATCAGTTTGGTTTCGAAATCGAGCCCGGGTGACATGTCCCAATAGGCATGGCTGGGGCGCGCGTAGCAGTAGATGCAACCGTGCTCGCAGCCACGATAGGGATTGATCGAGCGATCAAAAGGCAGGTCCGGGGAAGTGTTGCGGGTGATGATGGTTTTCGCCGTTTCGATGCGCACTTCCGTGCCCTGGGTGATCGGCGCTTCCTGATACCAGCCGTCATCCTCGGCCACCGAGCGATTCGGCGCGAAGCGGTTGTGCGGATTGGTTGCGGTGCCGCGACCGCGAGGTGGCAGAGGAGTAGCCATCGACATGATCCTTGAGCTGTATATTCATACAGTAAAGGACCGCGACCGAATAGGCCAGTGCCGTTCGGCGCCTGAACATTTTTCAAGTACTGACTAGTTGTCTCTTATTAGTGAGTTTCTTGTAATTATGAGAAACAGATAGAAAGTGGCTTAGTTAAAAGCAGTCGGTATTATTGCGCTTCGCACGAAGTTGTCGTGTTATCACTATTAAAAGGATTTGGTTTGATGTCGAATTACAATCAGCGTGGTGTTTTTCTTCAACTGCTGACCCCGTCCACTTCTAGTCCGAAAGAAGTTCGGGTGTCCATGCAGTTTGCTTTGAAAGAAGAAGGTTACGACCCGGAAAACCGTAGCGCCACATACTCCCTGCTGGATTCGACCTCCCGCGAGGCTGTGTCGAATGATGGCGGCGTGACCTTCACCATGGGAAACACACCTGATGTGGACGGTGATGGTGATTTCGACGCGCAGGACAAGGCTGTTCTGATTGCGCTGGCGAAAGCGTATTCGAAAATCATCAATCCTTGATTACTATCGATTACCTGCAACTTATAAGTTGAGGTGTGGGTGTACGTTAACCAGGGTTGAATAAAGCGATACGGAAATCTGTATCGCTTTTTTGTTGCTCGTTACTTACCCTGACTAAGCCAGGTGCGAACGGTTCAATTCACGATTCTTTGACAGCTGACTCACAGGACTTTGACTGCCCAGTGTCGAAACTATGTGGCATCTAACCACCTTTCCCCACACGGTCGTCCGAGCATGTCACGATTGCGCCTTTTACCTGCGACATTCCTGTTGTCGCTGGCCACCCTTTTTAATCTGACACTGGCCTGCGCAGATGAAACCGCCCCACCCCGCCCGGCGGAATGGGCTCAATCGGTCGAGGTGCAATACAACCTCTACCAAATGACCCCGACGCTTTACCGCAGCGCCTTGCCCGACAGCGGTGCCGTACCGTTGTTGAAGAAACTCAACGTCGCGACCGTCATCAATTTTTTGCCCGAGTCGGATTCAATCTGGTTGTCCACGCCGGGCATTGCCCAGGTGCAGTTGCCCTACCGCACCAATCACGTGGATGACGCGGACGTACTCAAGGCCCTTCGTGCCATCCAGACCGCCGAATCCCACGGCCCGGTGCTCATGCATTGCAAACACGGTTCGGACCGCACCGGCCTGATGGCGGCGATGTATCGGGTGGTGGTGCAAGGCTGGAGCAAGGAAGACGCCCTGAACGAGATGACCCAAGGCGGCTTTGGTGACAGCACCCATTTCAAGGACGGTGTGCGTTACATGATGCAGGCCGATGCCGACGAGCTTCGGACCGCGCTCGCCAACGGCGATTGCAGCACCAGTCCGTTTGCGGCCTGTTCCATGAAGAGTTGGTTCCAGTCCGCCCACGTCGAATAAGCATCAGTTCAGCGGGCAGCGGTTGCTGGACGGCGTTGCGAAAAAGCTGTCGGCGATCGGTTGTCCGAGGAATTCTTCCAGGGCGACCAATAGTGATCGCGAATCCCCCGGCGAAAAAAAGGCTTCGCGAAAGGCCTTGCCGGTTTGCGGGTTGAATACCCACTCGCGTTGAAACCGTTTGAACACCTCGGTCGCCAGTACACCCGACCATTTGTAGGCGTAAACCGACGCTGCGTACCCGGTCACCAGGTAATCGAAGCTGTTGGCGAACCGACAGTAAGTCGGCAGTTGCAGGTGAGGGATCTCGCGCTGCACGTCGTCGAAGATCTGTTCAACGCTTCGGCCATCGCCTTGGCTGCGGTGCAATTCGAAGTCAAACAACGCGGACATTAACAGCTCTGCGGTTTGCCGGCTGGTCTGGGTCTGGATGGCTGCCAATGCGGCGTCGACTCGCGCTTCGGCCAGGCGCTCGCCGGTCTGGTGGTGAGCGGCCAGCCACAGCAGAAACTCCCCTGACAGGCACCAAAGCTCGAACAATTGCCCGGTGAACTCTGCCGAATCGCGTCCCAGCTGGGTGATACCGGACAGGCGATGGTGAGGCGAGCGGGTCAGAACGTGCTGCAGGCAATGGCCGAACTCATGGAACAAAACCCGCAGGTCCTTATGAGCGAGAAGGCAAGGATGCTCGGCAATCCCGGGCGTGAAGTTGCCATGAAGCACGGCGATCGGCAGCGTCAATCGACCTTCGGCGTTCACCCGTCGATTACGTGGCGTGGCGGTCCAGGCAAAGTCCGGCGCTTCGTCCCGATGAAAAGGGTCGAGGTAAATGTACCCGACGACCTGGCCATGCTCGCTGATTTCAAACAGACGCACGTTGTCATGCCAGCGACTGCACTCTTTCTGTTCGACGATCCGGATGCCAAACATGCGCTCGCTGAACAGGCAGAGCCGCTGCAAAGTCCCGTCCAGTGGAAAGTACGTTCGCAGGTTTTTCAGCGCCCCGCCGAGACGTTGCTGGCGCAATTGTTCGGCGAGAAACTCGTGGTCCCAAGGGGCAACTTCAGTCATGCCGCGCTCAAGCGCAATCGTCTTGAGTTCTTGTGCGTCCTTCTCGAGTTCCGGTGTTGCCTGCACGATTTGCCGCCGCAGGAAACCGGTGACTTGCTCGGTGGACTCGGCCATTTCCGTTACGAGGCTGAGTTGCGCAAAGTTCTCATACCCCAGCAACCTGGCTTTCTGATGACGCATGGACAACAGCAGCTCCAGCACCGGACCATTATCGAATTGCCGGTCGTGGGGGCCTTGATCGGAAGCCCGGGTGGAGTAAGCGACAAAGTATTCTTCGCGCAGGGATCGGTCTTCGGCATAGGCCATGACACGAGTGTAGGTGTCCTGGTCCAGACGCATCAGCCAGCCGTCGTGCCCTGCCTGTTGCGCGTTGACTGCCAGACGCTCCAGTGTCGCCGCAGACAAACCGCGCAACTGCGAGATGTCATCGATGCGCTTGCTCCAGGCTGCGCTGGCGCCTTCCAGGTTGGTCAGGAACAGGCTTTGCAGCACCCCGATGTCACGATTCAGCCGGGCCAGCGTCTGCTGTTGTTCGATGGGCAAGTCGATGCCGGACAAGCGAAACCGGCGCAGAATTTTGTTCAAAACCGCTTTGCGCGGTTCATCGTAATTCGCCGCAGCGGGACTTTGCGCCAGCCGCTGATAAGCCCGGAACAGTGCATGATTACCCATCTTTTCAGATTTGTACTGCGCAGCGGCATCGCGGCAAGTCCCGCTGGCTGCGTCCCAGGCCTTACCCTCATGTTTCACCATTGAAAGGGTTTCGATGACGCCCATGGCCTCATCCAGGCGCGCATCGGTTTCATCAACGGCCAATACCAGATCATCCCAGTTCGGGGTCGTGGATTGGCTCGCGATAATCCCGGCAATGGCCTTGCGGTTGTCGGCAACAAGGGTGTCGATGGCATGCACCAGGTGCTCGGCGCGAATGTCCGGCCAGGGCGGCAGGTCCCAGTGTTGTAGCAGCGGATTGTTATCAGGCATGGCGTCTTCCTTGAGTATGGCTGAAGGATTCAGCCTAAGGAAGAAGCGCGGGGGAAGGGTGGTAAATAGATACCACCTTCCACCCGGTCAAAGGGTGGAAGGTGATGTTGACTCAATGGTGCTCGTCAGGCTTCTTCTTCAGCTTCGGGTTCGGGAAGAACTGCACCGCCTGAACCTTGGCGTCCGGCACCTTGAGCGCCGAAGTGTTGACCCGCGTGCCCAATTCCTTGGGCACCGACAGACCTTGTTCATTGAGCGTATCCGAATAACCGCAGGCCACGCATTCGCGATGCGGGACCTCGTCTTCGTTCCACATCATCAATTTGTCCGGCTCGCTACAGGCCGGGCAGACCGCCCCGGCGATAAAGCGTTTCTTCGTGATCACAGGCCCCTCGCTCATGCTGCCGCGTCCTCACTCAGGCCGCTATGGCGCAAGAGTGCGTCAATCGATGGCGCACGGCCACGGAAGTCGACGAACAGCACCATGGGTTCCTGCGAACCGCCACGCGCCAGAATCGCTTCGCGGAACGCACGACCTGTTTCGGCATTGAGCACGCCGTCTTCTTCGAACTTCGAGAAGGCGTCGGCCGACAGCACTTCAGCCCACTTGTAGCTGTAGTAACCCGCTGCGTAACCGCCGGCGAAGATGTGGGCGAAGCTGTTCGGGAAGCGGTTGTAGGCCGGTGGACGCATGACCGAGACCTCGTCACGCACACCTTCGAGTACTTGCAGCACGCTGCGACCGTCGCCGTGGGTTGCGTGCAGTTCGAAGTCGAACAGCGAGAACTCGAGTTGGCGCACCATCATCAGGCCGGACTGGAAGTTCTTCGCCGCGAGCATTTTCTCCAGAAGATCCTGAGGCAGCGGCTCGCCGGTTTCGTAGTGACCGGAGATCAGCGCCAGGCCTTCCGGCTCCCAGCACCAGTTTTCCATGAACTGACTTGGCAGCTCCACCGCATCCCAGGCCACGCCGTTGATGCCGGACACGCCGGCGTGTTCTACGCGGGTCAGCAGGTGATGCAGGCCGTGACCGAATTCGTGGAACAGGGTGGTCACTTCATCATGGGTCAGCAGGGCCGGTTTGCCGCTGTCGGCTGGGGTGAAGTTGCACACCAGATTGGCCACCGGGCTTTGCAGCACGCCGCTGATGGTGCGGCGACGATCACGGGCGCCGTCCATCCAGGCACCGCCGCGTTTGTTGGCGCGGGCATAGAGGTCGAAGAAGAAGCGGCCGACGTGCTGGCCGTTTTCCTTGATTTCGAACAGGCGAACATCCGGGTGCCAGGCGTCGAAGCCTTTCAGTTCGGCGATCTCGATGCCGTACAGGCGCTGGACGATAGCGAACAGGCCGCCCAGCACTTTGTCGATCGGGAAGTAGGCGCGCAGTGCTTCCTGGGCAACGCTGTAACGTTGTTCGCGAAGCTTTTCGCCGTAGAAACCGCTGTCCCAGCTTTGCAGGTCCGGGCAGCCTTGTTCGGCGGCGTAGGCCTTGAGCTGTTCCAGGTCCTGGGCGGCGAACGGTTTGCTGCGTTTGGCCAGATCGCGCAGGAAGCTGAGGACCTGATCGCTGGATTCAGCCATTTTGGTGGCCAGGCTCAGTTCCGAGAAGCTGGCGAAGCCGAGCAGCTTGGCCAGTTCCTGACGCAGGTCGAGGATTTCTTCCATGACCGGGCCGTTATCGTTCTGACCGGCGTTCGGGCCTTGGTCCGACGCACGGGTGCAATAGGCGGCGTAGACTTCTTCGCGCAAGGCACGGTCCTGGGCGTAGGTCATCACCGCGTAATAGCTCGGGAATTCCAGGGTGATGAGAAAGCCATCCAGATCTTTGGCCTGGGCTGCGGCGGCCATTTGCGCCTTGGCCGAATCGGTGAGGCCGGCGAGGGCGGCTTCATCGGTCACGTGCTTGGTCCAGGCTTGAGTCGCGTCGAGCAGCTGGTTGGAGAAGCGGCTGCCCAGCTCCGACAATTTGCTTTGCACTTCGGCGTAGCGCTTCTGCTCGGCGTCCGGCAGATCGATACCCGACAGACGGAAGTCTCGCAGGGCGTGTTCCAGGATGGTTTTCTGCGCCACGTCGAAACCGGCGGCTTCCGGGCTGTTGGCCAAGGCTTCGAAGGCCTCGAACAGCTCACGGTTCTGGCCCAGCTCGGTGGAGTAGGCGCTCAAGGCCGGCAGGCAGGACTCGTAGGCTTCGCGCAATTCGGCGCTGTTGCACACGGCATTGAGGTGGCTGACCGGGCTCCAGGCGGCGCCCAGACGATCATTGAGTTCGTCCATCGCCAGCACCAGGCCGGCCCAGGTCGGTTGTTTGCCCTGGCTGTTGAGGATCTCGATAATGGCGGCACGGTTGTCAGCCAGGATCTGTTCAATGGCCGGTTGTACGTGTTCGGCCCGGATCGCCGAGAAGGGCGGCAGGTCGTAGGACTGCAAAAGAGGGTTGTTCACGCTCACGGTTGGCACCTTGGCTGGAAGAAACATGGGGCCATCTTAATTACAATCGACGCTCACCGCAGCTATCAGCAAAAGAGAGAGAGCCTATCGTGACCCTTCGCAAGTATCAGAACCACACGCCGCTACTGGGTAAAGGCGCTTTTGTCGACGGCTCGGCGGTGGTGATCGGCGACGTTGAAATCGGCGAAGACAGCTCTGTCTGGCCGCTGACGGTGATCCGTGGCGACATGCACCGCATCCGTATCGGTGCGCGCACCAGCGTTCAGGATGGCTGCGTGCTGCACATCACGCATGCCGGGCCGTTCAATCCCGATGGCTTTCCCTGCTTGATCGGAGACGACGTGACCATTGCCCATAAGGTCATGCTGCATGGCTGCAGTGTCGGCAACCGGATTCTGATCGGCATGGGCAGCATCGTCATGGATGGTGCGGTGATCGAGGACGATGTGATTGTCGGCGCTGGTAGTCTGGTGCCGCCGGGCAAGCGTCTGGAAAGCGGCTTCCTGTATGTGGGCAGCCCGGTGAAACAAATCCGCCCGCTGACGGACAAGGAAAATGCCTTTTTCACCTACAGCGCGGCGAACTACGTGAAGCTCAAGAATTTGCATCTGGCTGAAGGCTACGACCAGCTCTGACCCTGCGCCCTTATTCAGGATTCAACATGCATTACCAAACCGTTTTGTTTGATCTCGATGGGACCCTGACCGACCCGCGCGAGGGCATCACCCGTTCGATCCAGTTCGCCCTGAGCAAACTGGGGATCGATGAACCCGACCTGACCAAGCTCGAACACTTCATCGGCCCGCCGTTGTTGCAGGCGTTCATGCAGTTCTACGACTTCGACGAGCCCAAGGCCTGGGAAGCGGTGAATTTCTACCGCGAACGTTTCAAGGTCACAGGCCTGTACGAGAACCGTGTGTTCGACGGCGTCACACCGCTGCTGGAAACCCTCGGCGGGCAAGGGCGACAGTTGTTCATCGCAACCTCAAAGCCGTGGGTGTTCGCCCGGGAAATCGCCCGGCACTTTGACTTCGCCAGGCACTTCAAGGTGATTTACGGTAGCGAACTGGACGGGACACGCACCAACAAAGTCGAGTTGATTGCCCACCTGATGGCCGAAGAAGGCCTGGACCCGGCCAACACTCTGATGATCGGCGACCGCAAACACGACCTGATCGGCGCGCGCAGCAATGGGCTGGATGCGGTGGCGGTCGGTTATGGGTTTGGCAGCCGGGAAGAATTGAGCGCAGAAGCACCGGCCTATCACTTTGAGACGCTGGAAGAGATGCATCAGGCGTTTTTGCGGCGTTGATCAGTAAGCCTTCGCGGGCAAGCCTCGCGCCTACAAAAGCAACATAGACCCCGTAGGAGCGAGGCTTGCCC
>NZ_JASCOM010000143.1:0-15374 GCF_029959925.1 Pseudomonas sp. PS02303 | reverse complement strand
GGCAAGCCTCGCTCCTACAAGTTGTTGGTGTCCGCATGATCAATGCATGACCTGTAGGAGCGAGGCTTGCCCGCGAAGAGGCCCGCACAGGCAAAACACCGATTCAAGTGTGTCCAACCGCCACAATTGCTCAAGCAATTCCCCAGCCTGCTCCTGGGCCATCACCCGCCCGGCCAGACTGAAAAACTTCTCCTCCAGCGCCGCATCACTCAACGGATTCCCCGGCGCGCCCAATGGCGGGTCGACACAAAGATTTGCCTGCCGACCGTCCACCGTCCGCACGCAGATGACGGGCTCGCCATCCTCTGACAGTTGCGGATCCACTTCAAGACGAATACGCGCCATCCAGTGAGCAATCCGAGGGTCGCCCCGTTGTGCCTCGTCATAGGCTTCCAGCCGGCAATGACCATGAACCAGCCGGGCGGCGAGGGCATAGGGCAAACTCATCTGTGCCGCCGCGAGCGTGCTGACATCCTGCCCACCGCACATGTCCTGAAGAAACCCGCACAACGAGACGTCGATGTCTTCAATCTGATCGGCGCCGACCTGCAGTTGATCCATTAACAACCCCAACGCATCGATTGCCGAATGAGTCCCCCGGCACGCGGCGTAGGGCTTGATCGAGCAGCGGGCGAGCTTCCACACGACGCCCAGATCCGCATCGAGCGCGGTCGGGTCTGAGGCCACGCCGGCCAGGGTTCTGAGAAAACCGCCCCAGACATCCTCGAACAACTTTTTCGGTCCGCTGATGCCTTGTTGAGCAAACCGCGCCGCCAGCAATCCACCTTCGGCCGCTCGACCGCTGTGCAGCTTTTTACTCTGCGAGCCGTCGTGAATGAAGGCCCACAGCCCACCGCTGAAACTGCCAGCGATGCCCAGTGCCGACACGGTTTGCGCGGCGTCCAGTCCAAGGATCCGCGCGCTCGCCGCCGCGGCGCCGAACACCCCGCAGGTCGCGGTCGAATGCCAGCCCGCGCCGTTGTGCGCCGAATAGCCGCCGCAGGCTTCGAGCACGCGACGGCTGACGTCGTAGCCAATCACCACGGCGGTAATCAACTCGCGGCCGTTGACCGGTTCGGTCTTCATCGACACCGCAGCCATCACCGCCGGCAGCACCACCGCGCCGGAGTGGTCGCAGCCCCCTGTGTCGTCCAGTTCCAGCGCGTGGGCGGCGATGCCATTGAGGATCGCGGCCTGAGCGGCGCCCATGCGCAGATCAGTGCCCCAGACCAGGGTGTCACCGGCTTCACTTGCGAATACCTGACGCGCCTGTTTCGCCACTTCGCTGTCAGCCCCGGCCAATGTCACGCCGAAGGTGTCGAGGATGTGCCGTTTGGCTTGCGCCACCAGGGCCGGTGGCAAATCTTCAAAGCGCGTGTCGACGCAAAACTGCGCGAGTCGCTGCATGCGTTCAGTCATACGAGGTAATCCCGGTAATGCCGCTCATACACCGATGCCGGATGATCCTCGGTCACGGGGACTGCCGAATCGGCCCACCATTGCGCGACCTCGCCGGCCGTGGCGATCCACACGTCATCGTGCTGCTGCATGCCCTCAAGCAATTCACGCAACACGCCAATTCGCCCCGGCGTGGCAATGATTTCCGGGTGCAGGCGCAGCACGTAACACAGGCCAAACCGGCGAAACCCGGCGAAGTCCATTTGCAGGTTGCCCAGGGTGTGGCTGTAAGAGGCGATTCGCGATTGTGCCGGCGGCACCGCCGGGCTGAGGTTGAAGGCGAAATAGGGCTCGTCTTCCAGTTCGTAGTGCAACGGCAGCTCGATCACTTCGGGGGCGGTGGGGTGAGCGAACGGCAAATCATCGCCGCGCCACGACGAAGACCAGCGAATGCCTTGGTTCCTCAGCGCCTCGATGAAGCCCGGCGCACCGTTACCGGCCGGGATGCGAAACCCGCTCGGACGCTGGCCGGTCAGTGCCGCGAGCGCTTCGCAACCCTTGGCAATCTCGGCGCTTTGTCCGGCCAGATCGAGCAGGTCGTAGTTCTGGTGGCGATAGCCGGCGCAGGCGATCTCATGCCCGCCGGCCTGAATTGCCCGAAGGTGTTGCGGGTTTTCCTCGGCAACGATACCCGGGATGCACCAACTGCTTTTTACCCCGAGTTCGGCGAACAAACCGAGCAACCGCCCGACGCCGCGCTGGGTGCCGTAACGCCAGACCGACAGCGTCTTGTCGCGGCCGGCGACTTCAGGCGCCTGGGTCAGGATGCCGTGGATGTCGTTGTAGTCGACGGTCAGGACCACGGCGCAGCGGTAGCCTTTGGGCCAGACGGTGGAATCAGCCATGGTGATGCTCCTTGAGCCACCACTGGGCGACATCGCGGCAGGTGGCAAACCACACGTCGTCGCGCTGACGCATGTGTTCGAAGAGTTTTTCCAGCAGCAGGATGCGCCCCGGCTTGCCGGTGATCTTGGGGTGGAACAGGGTGGTCAGGCACAGCCCTTCATTCATCGCGCCGTCGTACTCGCGGCACCAGTTGTCGAGGGTCAGTGCGTAGCTGGCGGTGCGGTCCAGCCCCGAGGGGAAGTCCGGCGCACGGGTATAGGCGAGAGAGGCGTAGTCGTCCATTTCCCAGCGGCCGGGGATTTCCACCAGCGGGGTTTCATGGCCCGGCACTTTCACCAGGTACGGGCGGTCATCGCCGCGCATGCTGCTGGAGTAAGTCACGCCGGCTTCCACCAGCATCGCCGGAGTCTCGGCTCGCCAGTCGCCGGAGGGGGTGCGGAAACCTTCGGCGCGGATGTTCAGGTGTTTCCAGAACACCTCGCGGGATTTGTTCATCACGTCCTTTTGCTGTTCCAGGGCCAGGGCGTAAAAGGATTCGTGTTTGTAGCCGTGGTACGCCACCTCATGCCCGCGCTCGACAATCGCCTGGCACTGTTTCGGCCAGTTTTCCACGACCCAGGCCGGGACGAAAAAGGTCGTCGGGATCCGGTATTCGTCGAGCAAATCCAGAATCCGCGGCAAGGCCCGGTAAGGACCATAACCGCCAAAACCGAAGTACTCGGGCTTGCGCCAGATCGAACCGTTGAGCATCGCATCGCCCGTCGGGCCATCGAGGTCGAAGGCCAGGGCGAGGCAGGCTTTGTGCGGGTCGGGCCAGGTGGGTTGGGGGGAGGAGGACATCGTGGCGCTCCATTTTATCTATAAGTAAAACGCAGTTCCTGTAGGAGCGAAGCTTGCTCGCGAAGAGGCCGGTACATTCAACATCTCTGCCAAACACCGCCTTCGCGGGCAAGCCTCGCTCCTACAGGGCAAGCATTACTTGCCGGCGTTGATGGTCACGGTCTTGATCGCGCCCAGTTCCAGGTCCCATTTCTTGAGAATCGCCTGATAGCTGCCGTCATCGACCATGCTCTGCAACGCGACCTTCACCGCTTCACTCAACTCAGGCTTTTTCTTGCTCACGCCAAGGCCGGTGAACTGCTGGGAGATTGGCAGGCCCACGGTCTTGTACATGTCCTTTTCCTGGGTCTTGAGATACGGCAGGGTTTCGCTACCCTGCATGGCCGCATCGATACGGCTCTGACGCAATTGCGCGCGGGCATCGGCCGAGCCTTCGGTGCCGACCACCACGATGGCCGGTTTGCCGGCGCCTTCGCAGTGGGCCTTGCTGTATTCAGCAATTTCCGCCGGGAAGGTGGTACGACGGCTGGTGCCGACTTTCTTGCCGCACAGGTCGGTGATCTCGTTGAAGTCCTTGTTCTTCTGCAAGGTGTAGAACTGCGGGCCACTGGTGAAGTAGTCGACAAAGGTCACGCTGGCCTGGCGTTCAGCGGTGTCGGTCATGCCCGACATCACCATGTCCACGCGGTCGGTGGTCAGGGCATTGATCATTTGCTCGAAGCCGGTTTCCTGCCACTTGATCTTCACGCCCAGACGTTCGGCCAGGGCATTGCCCAAGTCAACGTCGAGACCGGTGAGGGTGTTGGTGGCCGGGTCCTTGAAATCCATCGGCGGGTAGTTCGGCATGATCGCCACAACGACCTCGCCTTTTTCCTTGATGCCGGCCGGAAGCTCAGCGGCGAAGGTGAAGCCGCAAGCCATAACACCTGCGAGTACTGTCGGGATAACTATTTTCTTCATGGTCGTTCTCTTATGAGTGTTGTGAGCGCCAAACGGCGCTTAGG
Source organism: Pseudomonas sp. PS02303 (assembly GCF_029959925.1). NCBI lineage: Bacteria > Pseudomonadati > Pseudomonadota > Gammaproteobacteria > Pseudomonadales > Pseudomonadaceae > Pseudomonas > Pseudomonas sp. PS02303. The sequence goes on along the minus strand of NZ_JASCOM010000143.1, from coordinate 11,226 downwards.
TTCGAACGGCAGAAATGAAGCTTTGGGTGCGCGGGTTTTGCGGACTTATTAGTATTTCTTCGGGGCTTCCAGCCTCCACGATCTGCCCGCCGTCCATGAACACCATGCGGTTGGCAACCTCACGGGCAAAGCCCAGTTCATGGGTGACGACGATCATGGTCATGCCGGTTTGCGCGAGGTCACGCATCACCGACAGCACCTCACCGACCAGTTCCGGGTCGAGTGCCGAAGTGGGTTCATCGAACAGCATCAGCTTGGGACGCATGGCCAGGGCACGGGCAATGGCGACGCGTTGCTGCTGACCACCCGAGAGTTCGATCGGGTAGCTGTTACGCTTGTCGGCCAGGCCGACGCGAGCGAGCAATTCCACGGCTTCTTCGTGCGCCTCTTTGGGCGAACGCTTTAGCACCTGGCACGGCCCTTCGATGATGTTTTGCAGCACAGTCATGTGCGGGAACAGGTTGAAACGCTGGAACACCATGCCGGTGGACAGGCGTTGACGGGCGATCTGCGACTCGTTGAGCTCGTGCAGTTTGTTGCCGACGACCCGGTAACCCACCAGTTCGCCGTCGACCCACAGGCCGCCCTTGTCGATCTTTTCCAGTTGGTTGACGCAACGCAGCAAGGTACTTTTGCCGGAGCCGGACGGGCCAATGATGCACAGCACTTCGCCTTGCTCGACTTCGATATTGACGTCCTTGAGCGCGTGGAACTGGTCGTAATATTTGTTCAGGCTCACGGCCTTGACGATGCTTCTCATGTGGGGCTCCTCAAGAACGCTTGCCGGCGCCGCGAGCGAAACGACGCTCCAGACGGCTTTGACCGAAGGACAGCACGGTGACGGTGGCCAGGTACCAGATACCGGCGACGATCAGCAGCTCCATCACGCGGGCGTTGGCGTAGTAGATGTTCTGGGCGTTGTAGAGCAGCTCCGAGTACTGGATGACGCTCGCCAGGGAGGTCATTTTCACCATGCCGATGAACTCGTTGCCCACCGGCGGAATGATCACCCGCATGGCTTGCGGCAGGATGATCCGGCGCAGGGCTTGCAGGCGCGGCATGCCGATCGACTTGGCGGCTTCGTACTGCCCGGTGTCCACCGACAGCAAGCCGGCACGCACCACTTCAGCGGTGTAGGCGCCCTGGTTGATGCTCAAGCCGAGCAGGGCGGCCACGAACGGGGTCATCAGAGTCACGGTGTCCATCTCGAACACGCCGGGAATGCCGATGGTGGGAAAGATCAGCGCCAGGTTGAACCACAACAGCAGTTGCAGGATCAGCGGCGTACCGCGAAACAGCCAGGTGTAGGTCACCGCCACATAACGCAGGATCGGATTGGCCGACATGCGCATGATCGCCGTGATCACCCCGAAGACGATGCCCAGGGCCATCGCCAGCACCGCCATGACGATGGTGTTGAGCAAACCCCACATGATCGCTTGCGAGGTAAGGAACTGGCCGATGTACGACCATTCGATCTTGCCTTCGGCGAAGGCGCGTACCAGTCCGAGAATCGCAATGACGATGACGGTGGCGAAGAAAATCCGCCCGTAATAACGCCGGGGCACGTGGTGGTATTGGGTAATGTCGAACTGGTTTTCCGCCAGTTTTCGCTCCCGCTGGAGTCGTTCTGCCTGAGTCTGGCTCATGTTGTTTCTCCGTACACTGTTCTTTCAGATCAACCAAAATCCCCTGTAGGAGCGAAGCTTGCTCGCGAAAGCGGTGTGACATTCAACATGGAGGTCGACTGACATGACCTCTTCGCGAGCAAGCTTCGCTCCTACGGATTTTTGCGTGCTGCTTCAGAGGCGGAAACCCTGATAGTTCTCGGTCCATTGCTGCTGCGCCGCGAGGGCGGTTTTCAGACGGCCGATCTGCTCGCGCACCTGTTGCGGCGCCGTGCCACCCCAGCCACTGCGGGCGGCGATGGCAGCTTCGAGGGTCAGACTCTCGCGCACTTCCGCGGTCAGGCGTGGATCAATTTCGGCCAGCAGCGCCGGCGATGCTTCCCACAATTCAATGTCGTGTTTCTCACAGGCCTGGACCAGCGCGCCGGTGATTTCATGCGCTTCCTTGAACGGTACGCCGCGCATGGCCAGCCAGTCGGCGACTTCGGTGGCCAGGGTGAAACCGAGCGGTGCCTGGCGACGCAGTTCTTCGACGTTGACCTTCATGGTTGCGACCATCCCGGCCATGGCCGGCAACACCAGCAGCAGCGTGTCGACGCTGTCGAGCACGCCGTTCTTGTCTTCGCTCAAGTCGCGGTTGTACGACAGCGGCAGGGATTTCAACGTCGACAACAACCCGGTGAGGTTGCCGATCAGGCGGCCAGCCTTGCCCCGGGCCAGTTCGGCAATGTCCGGGTTCTTCTTCTGCGGCATGATCGAACTGCCGGTGGCGTAGGCATCGTCCAGCGCGACCCAGCGAAATTGCCGCGACGACCACAGGCAAAACTCTTCGGCGAGGCGGGAAATGTTGATCCCGAGCATGCTGGCGATAAACAGAAACTCGGCGACGTGATCGCGGCTGGCCACGGCGTCAATGGAGTTTTCGCAGACGCCGCTGTAGCCCATTTCCTTGGCTGACTGCTGCGGCAGGCGCGCGATGGCGGAACCGGCCATGGCTGCCGCGCCGAGTGGCGACAGCGAGGTGCGATTGTCCCAGTCCACCAGGCGTTGCACGTCACGCAGCATCGATTGAGCGTGAGCCAGCAAGTGGTGAGCGAAGACGATCGGTTGCGCTTGCTGCAAGTGAGTGAAGCCTGGACAGATGCTCTCGATGTGTTGCTCGGCCTGATCCACAAGCGCTTGCTGCAAGGCCAGTACTTCGACGGCCAGGGTGCGCACGTGATCCCGCAGGAACAGACGCAGGTCGTTGGCGGTCTGGTCGTTACGGGACCGCCCGGCGCGCAGTTTGCCACCGAGGGCGCCGAGGCGTTCGGTCAGCAGGCGTTCGATAAAGGTGTGGACGTCTTCGTCGTCCAGGGTCGGCGCGATGCTGCCGGCACGGAAGTCATCACCGATGCGCGTCAGAGCGTCGAGCATGGTCAGGGTTTCCTGCTCGCTCAACAGCCCGGCGCGCTGCAATTCACGGGCATGCGCCTTGGAACCGGCGAGGTCATACGGGGTAAGGCGAAAGTAGCGTTCGGGGCAACGGGACAACGCCGCCAGGGCTTCGGACGGGCCGCTTTTGAAGCGGGCACCCCAGAGACGGTCGGTGGATTGAGACATTGTTGTTTTCCTCGTCGTAGCCGGAAGTTAGTCATTAGTTTGGTGTGATGCCGAAGAGCTTCGCGGGCAAGCCTCGCTCCTACAGATCGGTATGCCGGACCTGGAACCCGTGCCGGGATCGTTAAAAAATCAACCGGGCGTGGTCAGGCCAAAGCAGTTTCAATAGGGGCAGTTACATCGTTGCGAGAGCTGATCGAAGTGTCAGCTTTTAATAGTTCGAAATCAGTGAGTTGGCACTGAAGTACGGGGATTATTAGCGGTTGCCAAGCCTGGTTTTCTGTGTTCATTATTATTTACCAGCACTATTTTTGTTGTTGGACACAGAGTGTTGAATAGGGCGCCAGAGGTAAATAAGCATTATGGAAACCCCACTTTCCAATTCCGGAAACCCGCCACCGAAAACGTCGCATCGGGCGCCGCTGGCCCTCAGTGGCCTGGATTTCAAACTGCTAAAAGTGTTCAAGGCCGTGGTCGAGGCCGGAGGCTTCAGTGCCGCCCAGAACGAGCTGAATGTGGGGCTGGCAGCCATCAGCAAACAGATTTCCGACCTTGAAATCCGCATCGGCATGCGCCTGTGCACCCGAGGCCGGGAAGGCTTTCACCTGACCGAAGAAGGCAGTCTGGTGTACCAGGCATCCATCGACTTGTTTGCCTCGGTCGACAACTTTCGTGATCGGCTTAGTTCGGCGCAGAATGAACTTGTCGGTGACCTTGGGGTGGGTGTTATTGACAATACAATCTCCGACGATAATTCACCGTTAGTGGCCGCGCTTAGAAGAATCAATGAAGAGTCACCTAAAGTAAGGTTCCAACTTCAGTCATCGCAACTGGATGAAGTCGAAAGAGGCGTCGTAGAGGGGCGGTTAGTGGCGGGCATCGTTCCTGTTTATCAGAAGCGTGAAGAGTTCGATTACTACGCGCTGTATGAAGAGCGCTCGGAGGTTTACTGCGCGCTCGGTCATCCGCTGTTCTCGATGCCGGACGCCGAAATCGGCAGCCACGTGCTCAAGGATTACGAGTTCATCAACCATCGCTACGCGATTCATCGCGACAAACTCAATTTCGTCCACTACGACAGTTTTTCAGCCTCGGCGACTCAGGTGGAAGCCGTGGCATTGCTGATCAAGACCGGGCGTTTCCTGGGCTTTTTGCCGCAGCATTACGCCGCATCGATGGCGGCTCAGGGGCAATTTCGCGCGGTGCGCCCGGACCTGATCAGCATCGTCACGCCGTTCAATCTGATCCTGCGCCACAACACCGTGCGCAGCCCGCTGGTCAAGGCGTTTGCGCAGGCATTGGGTGTGGATCTGAAGGCACCGGTTTGAAAGTCAGACACATCTGATACGCAACACAGGGATTATTTCAGGCTGCGCATCGTCATCTGTTTTGATCAATCTGATTTGTTTTTTACAGTACCTTCTCAAGTTTTTTTGGGAAGGCGATCAAAAGATAAAATGATAAACCGATATAACAAGTCCCGCCCCTTATTCTGCGAATAATAGAATCAATATCTGCAAAGTCAGTAATCACGGAAAAAACAATCATGGTGTGGAAGCCAGCGCAAGAAATGATCAACAAGTAAATTCTTGCGAAAAATATTCTTCTTTTAAACTTGGCGGTGGCCAGCCACCGAACGCTCGATGGCGGGGAGGGCGGCGTCGGTGGAGTGGGCGGCGGGCAATGACATTGATCCGTGCACTTTAGCAGCAGCCTCACGGGCTCGGCATCTGCGAAGGCAGGTTGAGGTGCAGCAAGACGTAATCATCTTTGTCGAATCGGCCGCTTAACACCGGCGGCACGGCTGCGAACGGCGTGCCTTGCAAGGCCCGATAGTCACGCGCGTCCATCATCAACCACGCCGGCAGTTGAAGCTGTTCCAGCTCCTGAATCGACTCGGTGAACACCGGTTGCAAGTCCTCATCGATATTGACCATGAACTTGATCGCCTTCGCGTCTTTACCCATGCCATGCAATACCAGCGGCGCCGGATCGTTTTGCACGAGCGCAAAGGCCGCGCGGCTGAACGTCTGGGTGTCGTATAGCCGGCGTTCGACCGGTTCGAACACCAGAATGTAGACCGACCACAACGCCAGAACCGCGCAAAACGCCAAGGTCTGTGCCCGCCATCGGGGCCTGAAAAGCGTGGCCAGCGCGAGCACTTGCAGCGCGGCGAGGATGATCAGCATCGAAGTGATCGAGGTCAGTTGTTCGGGAAACCGTCGATGGGCGTACAGCAACACGCCGATCAATACGCAGGGCGTCAACAACCACACTCCTTGCATCAAACCGCGCAACCAAACGAAAACCCGTCCCCGCGCCACCTGGAACGGGTACGCGGCAATGATCGCGGCCATGGGCAACATCGGCAGCAGGTAGCGGGCCTTTTTTGCTTGGGGAATCGACAGTCCGACCATCACGATCAACGCCGCCGCCGTGCAGTACTGCAACAGGCGCAGCGCCGGACCTGCCTGGCGCTGATGGGGCAGCCAGACTGCCGCCAACACCAGCAGCGCCAACGGATACGCCAGCGCATAGTTGCCCAGCGATCCGGTGAAGTAATACAGCGAACCGCTCACGCCTTCACTGCCGTCCATTCGCCCCAGAAACTGCATGCGCACGACATCCTGCATGAACAGGGGACCGCCACGGCTTTCGGCCAGCCATAACAACGTGCCGACGCTTGCGGCCAGCAGCACCGCCGCCGTCAGGCCGAAGCCGAACAGCCGCTGCCATTGGCGATTGAGCAGCCAATAACTGCATAGCATGCCAGTCGGGACCACCAGCCCGATCGGGCCACGAACCGCAAAGCCCAGAAGCAACAGGGCAAAAATCAGCAGCCAGCGCCGGGGTGCCGAAAAGTGGTCCGCGGCATAACCCAGATAGAACACTGCAAAGGCGAGCGCCGCGAGCATCAGGTCCTGGGACACCGCTCGGACTTCGGTGACGAAGGTGTTGGTCATCAACATCAACGCGATGCTCAGCAGCGCCCAACGTGGGGAGTAGGGCGCCAGCAAGCGGTACATCAGCGTAACGATTACCGCCCCGGCAATCGCGCTTGGTAACCAGGCACTGAGGCTGTTGACCTGTCCGAAGGGCAATGACAGGACCCAGATGAACAGGGTCGAAAGCGCCGAGTAATCGGCGTAGGGCTGGCCATAGGTGGTCGGAAAAACCGTCGGCCCATGGCGCAGCATTTCCTGGGCAAACAGCACAAAACGCGAATCGAAACCGATGGCGGCCTGCTGATAAACCCCGGCGCTGAACAGCACCAGCGCCAGCAGCCCCAGCCACAAGGACTGCCGGCGTATGGGCGCCGATACGGCGATCAAGCGACGACCTGATTCGCGGGCCACTGCTGGAACGGAATCGGCAATTTGCGTGATTCCCCACGGCCTATCGGGAAGTACAGGAAACCGCTGCGTGCCAGGCGTTCGGCGTCGTACAAATTGCGTCCGTCGAAGATCACCGGCGCCTTCAACCGTTGCTGGATCAGGTTGAAATCCGGGGCCTTGAACTGCTGCCACTCGGTGCAAATGATCAGCGCGTCGGCACCGGCCAATACCGATTCCGGTGTGCCCATCAGCATCAACTTCGACTCCTCGGGATACAGGTGCTGGGTTTCCTGCATGGCTTCCGGGTCGAATGCGCGCACGCTGGCACCGGCGGCCCACAGCGATTCCAGCAGCACCCGGCTCGGCGCATCACGCATGTCATCGGTGTTGGGTTTGAAGGCCAGGCCCCACACGGCGAAGGTCTTGCCGCGCAAGTCACCCTTGTAGAACGCGTTGATGCGCTCGAACAGCTTGTGCTTCTGCCGCTGATTGATCGCTTCCACTGCCTGCAACAGGTCGCTGGAGCAGTGCGCCTCTTCGGCGCTGTGAATCAGCGCGCGCATGTCTTTGGGGAAACACGAACCGCCATACCCGCAGCCGGGGTAGATGAAGTGGTAACCGATGCGCGAGTCGGCGCCGATGCCCAGGCGCACCGATTCGATGTCCGCACCCAGATGCTCGGCCAGTTCGGCGATCTGGTTGATGAAGCTGATCTTGGTGGCCAGCATGCAGTTGGCGGCGTACTTGGTCAGCTCGGCGCTGCGCAGGTCCATGAACATGATGCGGTCGTGGTTGCGATTGAACGGCGCGTAAAGGTCGCGCATCACGTCGCGCACGTCATCGCTGTCGCAGCCGATGACGATCCGGTCCGGGCGCCGGCAGTCCGCCACGGCCGAACCTTCCTTCAGAAATTCGGGGTTGGAGACGATATCGAACTGCAGCAAGCGGCCGACCTTGATCAGGCACTTGTCGATATGCGCACGCAAGGTGTCGCCCGTGCCCACCGGTACCGTGGATTTCTCCACCAGAATCACCGGCTGCTCACGATGCCGTGCAACCGCTTCGCCCACCGACAACACGTAGCGCAGGTCCGCCGAGCCATCGTCCCGGGATGGTGTACCGACCGCAATAAACAGCACCTGACCATGCTGCACCGCGAGTTTTTCATCGGTGGTGAATTGCAGGCGTTTGGCTTCCAGGCTTTCGCGCACCAGGCTGGCCAGCCCCGGTTCGAAAATGCTCACGTGGCCTTGTTGCAGCAATTCGACTTTCTTCTCGTCAATGTCCATGCAGACCACGTCGTGGCCGACTTCCGCCAGGACGGCGGCTTGCACCAGGCCAACGTAACCGCTACCAAATACACTGATTTTCATGAGGCACTCCTGCGTTCGGGCGCGCGAGCCGGACGTGAGTTGATGGTGATGACTCCGAGCATGACCAGGGCCACGCCGAGGGTTTTTGTAACGCTGAACGCTTCGTTGAACACCGGCAGGCTGGCGGCCAGCAGATACACCAGCGCGTAGCTGATGCTCAGCAGCGAATAGGCCCGGCCCAGCGGCACATCCCGCAGGGCGGCGAGCCAGGACAGCATTGAAACTCCGTAGGCCAGAATCGCCCCCAGCACCACGGCGACCGCCGCTGGATCGATGCTGGAAGTCAGTAGATGTTCGGGGGACGGCAGGCGCGTCATGCTCCAGCGCATGCCCAACTGCGCCGCGCTGCCGAGCAGCACGCTGCCCATGGCGAAGGTGATTCCGCGACGCAGGCTCATGCGTGTTGCCCCAGCAGAATCACACCGCCGATCACCAGCGCCACGCCCAGCCAGTGCCGGCGGTCGATGGGCTCGTGGAAGACAAACCGGGCGATCAGGGTAATCAGCACGAAATTCAGACTCAGCATCGGGTAGGCAATGCCGACTTCAAGGCGTTGCAACACCAGCAGCCAGACCAGCAAACCCAACCCCAGCGCAGCGAGTGCCAGCCACAACCAAGGGGAGCGCAGTTTCTCGCCCCAGGCTGACGGCTTCGCCCGCCAACTGTCGACGGCGTACTTCTGGGCGATCTGGCCCAGGCAGGTCAGCAGGCACGCGGCCAACAGCAGGAGCAGGCTCATGACGCACCCTGAGGAAAGATCAGAATCACCAGATTGCCTTGTTCATAGCGTTTGCCATCCTTGGGCAGCCGTTCAATTTCTTGCAGCTCGTCCTCACCCTTGACCCGCATCACCACGCCGACCGAGCCGCTCTGACGGGCGTTGCGCATCCACTGCTGAACCTGATCGGGATCGACGCGCTGCTGCACCGAGTCAGGATAAGCAAGGCCATATTTCAGTTCGCCTATCGTGTTGTACAACGCCACGTCCGGGCGCTTCAGACGCCAGGCCAGGGCAGCCGCGGCGCCGAGATCGTTGCTCAACAGTTTCCCGGTCTGCGCCAGTTCATCGGCGTGATGGCGGATGAACTGGTCGGGCATCTTGTTGGCCACCACCGAGTCGGGCAGCCCGGCGGGCAGCAGACCGATCAGCAGCAGGCTGCCGAAGGCCGGTGCGGCCCAGCATTGCAGAGGTCTGAAAGCTTGCAGCAGGTTGGCCATGATCCAGCCGATCAGGCCGATGAACACCAGCACCAGGTTGTGCAGTTCATGGTTATACAGCGGCTTTTTCAGTTGCAGGTAAACCAGTGCGAGCAGGGCGGTCAGCCCCAGCAGCAAGTTCAGCAAACCGTTGAGGCCCAGGACCCGGCCTTGCTCCAGCTTGAGTCGGTCGGCCAGGGTATGCCCCAACAGCAAGGCCAATGGCAGCAGGCAGGGCAAGATGTAGCTCGGCAATTTGCCGTTGCTCAGGCTGAAAAACAGCAGCGGCATTACCAGCCACAGCAGCAGAAAACCAATGCGGACCTGGCCACGGGTTGTCCATGCTTGCCGCAACGCCGACGGCAGCAATGCCACCCACGGCAGACTGAACGCCACCAGCAACGGCAAATAGAACCACCACGGCGCGTCATGCTGGGCGTCGTCACCGGCAAAGCGACGGATGTGTTCGTGCCAGAAGAAAAATCGCCAGTAATCGGGTTGCTGCGAGTGAATCGCCAGCGCCCACGGCAGACTGACCGCAATAGCCACGATGATCGCCACGGGGCCGTAGACCAGCAGCTCACGCCAGCGTTTTTGCCAGATCATGAAGGGCAGGGCGATCAGCACCGGCAGTAACCAGGCGAGAAAGCCCTTGGTCATGAATCCCATGCCGCAGGCCAGCCCCAGCACCGCCCAACCGGTCAGGCGCGGACCCCGGCGGTCGCTGTCGAGCGCGAACCATAACGCGACCAGGCTCAGATTGACCCAGAAGGTGAATTGCGGGTCGAGATTGGCGTAGCCGGCCTGGCCCGCGACCACGGTGAAACTCATGTACAGCAACGCACAGGCAAAGCTTTTGCGCGGTTCGTTCCACAAACGACGGGCGATCAGAAAACACAACAACACACTCAGGCCCATGCTCAGCGCCGAGGCAAAGCGCACTCCAAACAGGTTCTGGCCAAACAAGGCCTGGCTGGCCGCAATCACCCAGTACCCGGCTGCCGGTTTTTCGAAATAACGCAGGCCCATGAAATGCGGCGATACCCAGTCGCCGCTCAGGAGCATGCCTTGGCTGATCTGCGCATAGCGGGTTTCATCGGGAATCCATAAGCCGTGGCTGCCCAACGGCAACAGATACGCCAACAGAAAAACCCCCAACAGCAGCGGCAGTCCCCAGCGTCTGCTCATGCGCCTTGCACTCCCAGCCAGCCTTCCCGGCCTTCGAGATGGCCGCGCACGACCCGGCCCGTTGGCAAGGCGCCCGGGGCTGCGGGAAGCAGGTCGCCCAAGGGTTTAAAGCCGATACCACGCTGGCGCGCATCGGCCAGCAGTTGACGGAAATCGTTGGCCATCAGAATCCCTTCTACTTCGGCGTGGATCGTGTAGACGTTGAGTTTTTCAGCGGAGAATTGGTCGAGGATGAACCCGTTGAAGTCTTTGGCTGCGACGGCAGGGCCCACCACTTCATCGAAGGTCGGCAGGTCCACCGGAATCTGCGGCGCCCCCAAGCCACCGCCGGCCAATCTTGGTTGGAACAGGCTCTGGCCGCGGCAATCGCTGTTGTAGCGAAAGCCGAAGGCCTGCTTGGCCTCGATCACGCGTTCGTCCGCACGCCAACCGGCCGACGCCGAGCACTCGACGGCTTGCCCGAGGATGTCGCTGAGGGTGTCGACGCCCAAGCGGATCTGTTCGATCAGCTGCGCCTCGCTCCAACGCCCGGCATTGGCCTGCCAGCCATGGTGATCCCAGGCGTGCAGACCGACTTCATGGCCCGCATCCCGGGCCTGACGCATCAAGTGCCCGAGGTCGCGGCCGATCGGTTTGCCCGGCCAGGCCGTGCCGGCCAGCAGAATGTCCCAGCCGTACAGGCCGGCCGCGTTGGAACGGTGCATTTTCCAGAGGAATTGCGGGCGGATCAGGCGCCACAGATGGCGCCCCATATTGTCCGGCCCGACACTGAAGAAAAAGGGGTTGTACGCCGGAATCCCAGAAATTTCCGTCAGCCCAGCTCCAGTCCCGCCACGAGCGCATCCAGGTCGATGAACTTGCCGTCAGTCTGGAAGGTGTAATGCCCGTTCAGCAGGATGTGCCGCC
>NZ_JASCOM010000142.1:0-15452 GCF_029959925.1 Pseudomonas sp. PS02303 | reverse complement strand
CGATTGCGTCGTGTCAGTCGACATCAACGTTGAATGACACACCGCTATCGCGAGCAGGCTCACTCCTGCAATTGTTTTTTGTTTCAACCTCCAGGAGAGGGCATGCGCGATTACAAGTGGCTGCACGAATACTGTCTGAATCGCTTCGGTTCAGCAGCTGAACTGGAAGCCCATCTGCCCGTTCCAAAGACCCCGGCGCAACTGCGCAAGATCAGCGACGATCGTTATCTCTCGACCATGGCCCTGCGCGTGTTTCGCGCCGGCCTCAAACACAGCCTTGTGGACGCCAAGTGGCCGTCGTTCGAAGAAGTGTTCTTCAAGTTCGACCCGGAAAAGGTGGTGCTGATGAGCGCCGAACACCTTGAGCGCCTGATGCAGGACGCGCGGATCATCCGACACCTGGGCAAGCTCAAGAGCGTGCCGCGCAATGCGCAGTTCGTGCTGGACGTGGCGCATGAGAAGGGCAGCTTCGGCGCATTGATCGCCGATTGGCCGGTGACGGACATCGTCGGGCTGTGGACGTACCTGAAAAAGCGCGGCCATCAATTGGGCGGGTTGTCGGCGCCGCGTTTCTTGCGCATGGTCGGCAAGGATACGTTTGTGCCGAGCTATGACGTGGTGGCGGGGCTGAACGCGCAGAAGATCGTCGACAAGGTGCCGACCAGCCAGCGGGACCTGGCGTTGGTGCAGGATGTGTTCAACCAGTGGCATGAACAGAGTGGCGGCCGGCCGATGAGCCAGATTTCGATGATGCTGGCGTACACCGTCAATCATTAAGACCGAGTCGTGGCCTTCGCGAGCAAGCTTTGCTCCTACAGGTGCGGTGCAGCCCTTGTAGGAGCAAAAGCTTGCCCGCGAAGGCGTCAGATCAGGCGGCGGAGATCTCGCCTTCACCCGCCAACTTGCGATTCAACTGAAACCGCCACCGCACATACAACAGCGCCGAGCAAAACACCGCCAGGCTCGCGCCCATTTCCAGCAAGCCAAACAGCTGCCGATTGGGGTCATACGCGGCCAGAGCGCCCTTGATGAAATACAGATTCACCACAAAACACATCCACGAATGCCCGCGTGCGCTGCCGATGATCATCCCCGGTGCGAGCAATAGCAGGGGCACCAGTTCGATCAGCAAAATCACCCACGGCCGGGCGCCGTGCAGGTCGGCAAATACCAGATAATAGGCGCACAGCAGCCCCACCAGCCCGAAAAAGCACAGCAGGCTGATCGCGCGCATCGCCCGGACCCGCGGTTCGAGCCATTCGATCGAGGGCAGAATCTTCGGCTTTTTCGCCACGTCAGTTCCCCAGTTTCTGCGCAGTCTTCGCCAGACGCAGGCCCAAGGCCCGGCACAGCGCGACTTCATGTTCGTTCAAACCGCTTTTGCCATCCGCCCCGGCGTGATGACTGGCGCCATACGGCGTGCCGCCGCCCCGGGTTTCCAGCAGGGCCGATTCGCTATACGGCAGGCCGGTAATCAGCATGCCGTGGTGCAGCAACGGCAACATCATCGACAGCAGCGTGGTTTCCTGACCACCGTGCAGGCTTGCGGTGGAGGTGAATACCCCGGCCGGTTTGCCCACCAGCGCCCCCGTCAGCCAAAGATTGCTGGTGCCGTCGAGGAAGTACTTGAGCGGCGCGGCCATGTTGCCGAACCGGGTCGGACTGCCCATGGCCAGGCCCGCGCAGTGCTTCAGGTCGTCGAGGCTGGCGTACAGCGCGCCTTCATCGGGGATGTCCGGCGACACGGCTTCGCATTCGGTGGAGATCGGCGGCACCGTGCGCAGGCGCGCTTCCATCCCGGCCTGCTCGACACCACGGGCAATTTGCCGGGCCATTTCATTGGTCGAGCCGCTGCGGCTGTAATACAGAACCAGAATGTACGGCGCGCTCACGGCAGCAACTCCAGCACATTCTCCGGCGGACGGCCGATGATGGCTTTGTCGCCGACTTCCAGAATCGGTCGCTCCATGAGTTTCGGGTTGGCGGCGATGGCGGCGATCAATTGCTCCTCGCTCAAACTGCTGTCTGCCAGGTTGAGAGTCTTGTATTCGTCCTCGCCGGTGCGCAGCAGTTGCCGGGCGCTGATGCCGAGTTTGGTCAGCAGGCTCTGGATTTGCGCGGCGTCCAGCGGCGTTTCCAGGTAGCGGATCACGGTCGGGGTCAGGCCACGGGCTTCCAGCAGTTCGAGCGCACCGCGGGATTTCGAGCAGCGCGGGTTGTGATAAAGCGTCAGATCGGTCATGTGCGGGTCGCATCTTGCGTAAGGTGGCGGCTATTCTAACTGTGCAGCGCGTAATCCAGAACCTCGGGAGGCGATGGGTCGCAGGCGCATTCAATTTTGAACAAGGATTACGACATGACAAGACGACTGGCAGCAGCATTGGCGATCATCGGTACGTTGATGCTGGGGGGCTGTGGCAACGATTATGGCATCGACCAGAACGGCCAGAAAGTCGCCGCCGAACGTCTGGACAACCAATGGGTGGTGCTCAACTACTGGGCGGAATGGTGCGGCCCGTGCCGTACCGAGATCCCGGAGTTGAATACGCTGGCGGATCAGTTGAAGGACAAGAAGATAGGTGTGTTCGGGGTCAATTTCGACAATGTGCAGGGGGAAGAGCTGAGAAGCGCCAGCGAGAAACTGGGAATCAAGTTCACCGTACTGGCGTCGGACCCGGCGGATCTTTTCGAGTTGCCGCGCAGCGAAGCGTTGCCGGTGACCTACATCATCGACAACAAGGGCAAGGTGCGCGAGCAATTGATGGGCGAGCAGACGGCGGCGGGAGTGATGGCCAAGCTTGAGGCGTTGCAAGCGGTCAAGTGACTGCGCATGGATCTTGTGGCGAGGGAGCTTGCTCCCGCTCGACTGCGCAGCAGTCGCAAAACCGGTACAAACGGTGTTCCTGATAAACCGAGGTGACGGGTTTTAGGGCTGCTGCGCAGCCCAGCGGGAGCAAGCTCCCTCGCCACAGGTATTCACTTGGCCACAGCTCGGGGTTATCAACCCTCTTCAAGCCACCAACGCAACGGCTTGCCTTCGGCCGGCCAGAAGCGCATCTGTTCGATCGGCGAAACATCCCAGCGCTGCACATTTTCCAGGGCCTGCATGAAGCGCTTTTCCTGCTCCATCACGGCTGGCGCGCACATTTTGCGGGTGCTGCCGATTTTGCCGAAGCTCAGCTTGTCACCTTCGAGCGTGTACGGTGCAAACCAGTGGTTGCAGCCGCCATTGCCGTAAGCCCGACCGTCTTCACCGAGGGTGATGGTCAGGTGGCTGTAATCCATCAGTGGACGTTCGCCGATCCATTCCAGGATGTAGCTGCGGTTTTGTTGCAATTTCACCGGCTCGGCGGCGCAGCCCAGCAGGCTGGCACCAACCAGGGCGGTCAGGGCGAGGCGTTTCATCACGCGGGCTCCTGGCAGGTCGGGCACAGGTGCTTCTCGCCAACGGTGGTCCAGCCCAGCTCGGCAATCCGCGCAGTGGCGGCAGGTTTTTCTGCCTTGTTGCCCAGTTTGGCATCGACCGCAAACTCAAAGCTCAGCTCTTTGGCGCAGCTGTCGCAGTTGACTTTCCAGGTGTGGATCGCCAATTCGCCGAACACCGGACCACTGGCCACTGCGACCCATTGGCCGGGCGGGTTGATCAAGTGGCGAACCGTTTCCACAGTCAGGCGCATGGACAGGTCCTTGGCACCTTTGAGGGTCACGACCAGCACGTCGTTATTACGAATCGAGCCGCCGTTGCCGGTGACTTGATAACGCCCCGGCACAAGGGCGCGGCATTCGGTGAGGGTGTGTTGCGGGTTCATCAGGCTATAGCGGAAATCGTGTTCGACCATGGGTCCTCCAAATATGCGCGGTATGCTATCACGGGCCTGCTCGCAGCATGGCGCGGGCAGATGACCTTCGATCTGGTTCAAATCACCGGTCGACTCATGGCACACTGCCGCTTTTGCATTTCTAAGGAACGGACATGGCGTTAATCGAATGTTATGAGTGCAAGCAACGCATCAGCTCCACGGCGCCTGCTTGCATTCATTGCGGTGCACCGGCGGGAACGGTGCAAGCGGCCACTTCGACGGCAGCGCCTGTGCAGGCACCCCTTTCTTTCGGGCGTTTACCGGAGGATGAGAAAGTGGCCAGGGTGACCCCGGCCGCATTCGGGCGTAAACGCAAAACCGAAGCCCCAATCGAGATGGCGGCGCCGATGCCCGCCTCCAACGGCGTGCGTCCGGTGGAACTGTGGCTGAAGCTGATGATTTTTTTCCTGCCGCCGTTTTTTGTCTGGTTCCTGCTGCGTCGCGGGCATTCCGTGGGGCAACGCTTGCTGGGTTTCGGCTGGCTGGGCCTGATGATTCTCTTGTCCAAGGCCTGACCGGCTCAGCCCTCGACCTGATTTTGCGGCGTGCCAGCCGCCCAGGCTGCGATGTTCCGCAGGGTGGTCGTGGCAATTGCGTCCAGCGCTTCGCGCGTCAGGAAGGCCTGGTGCGCGGTGATGATCACGTTCGGAAAGGTCAGCAGCCGCGCCAGCACATCGTCCTGCAGCGGCAGGTCGGAACGGTCCTCGAAGAACAGCTGCGCTTCCTCTTCATAGACATCCAGCCCCAGATACCCCAATTGGCCGTCCTTCAGTGCATCAATCAGCGCCGGCGTGTCCACCAGGCCGCCGCGTCCGGTGTTGATCAACATCGCGCCGGGCTGCAAGTGCGCCAGTGATTCACGGTTGATCAAGTGTTTGCTCTGTTCATTGAGCGGGCAGTGCAGGCTGATGATCTGCGACTCGGCCAGCAATTGCGGCAAGCTCAGGTAGCGGGCGCCGAGGGCTTCGACCTGCGGATTGGGGTAGGGGTCGTAGGCCAGCAACCGGCAACCGAAACCGTTCATGATTTTCGCGAAGGTAGCGCCGATCTGCCCGGTGCCGACCACGCCGACCGTCTTGCCCACCAAATCGAAACCGGTCAGGCCGTGCAGGCTGAAATCCCCTTCGCGGGTACGGTTGTAGGCACGGTGCAGGCGGCGGTTGAGCGCCAGGATCAGCGCCACCGCGTGCTCGGCCACCGCGTGCGGCGAGTACGCCGGGACCCGCACAATTGACAGCCCTAAACGCTTCGCCGCCGCGAGATCGACATGGTTGTAACCGGCCGAGCGCAGGGCGATCAAGCGTGTGCCGCCCGCTGCCAGACGTTCCAGCACCGGCGTGCTCAAGTCATCATTGATGAACGCGCAGACCACCTCGTGATGCTCCGCCAGCGCCACCGTATCGAGGCTCAGCCGCGCCGATTGAAAGTGCAGCTCGATACCGGCAGGGAGCTCGGTGCCGAGAAAACTGTCACGGTCGTAGGTCTGGCTGCTGAAAAGAATCGTGCGCATACGGTCCTCCTGATATTTTTCGAGTCCTGTGTGGCCGCGCACCCTTCCATTGTGCGAACGGCTGTGGCGAGGGGGTCCCACAACTGGAATGGTGCCGCGACGAACAGAGCCCGGTGAGCTTAGCGCCGATGCTGGCCGGCGCCATTGCGCTGCATCAAGCGTTTATCCGGGCATGGGCGGCCAGGCGGTTGATCGCACGGTCGAGTTCTTCCAGGGCGCCGGGGGCTTTGGGGTCCTGTTGCTTGAGCAGGGTTTCGCTGCGCTGGCAGGCGGCACGCAGTTGCGGGACGCCGCAATAACGAGTCGCGCCGTGCAGGCGGTGGACGCGCTCGATCAAGGCGTTGTTGTCATTGGTTTCCCGGGCCAGGCGAATGGCCTCGCGATCAGCTTCCAGGGAGGCCAGCAACATCGCCAGCATGTCCGCGGCCAGATCGGCCTTGCCGGCGGCCAGGCGCAAGCCTTCGTCGTGGTCGAGCACCTGCAATTCATGGGCGCCGCCATGGCTGTCGCTGGAACGCTCCGGCCCGTGATTGCGCAACGCCAGGCCTGTCCACTTCAACACCACTTGGGCCAGTTGCCGTTCGCTGATCGGTTTGGTCAGGTAGTCGTCCATGCCGCTTTGCAGCAGCGCGCGTTTTTCGTTGGCCATGGCGTGGGCGGTGAGGGCGACGATCGGCAGCGGCGTGCAATGCCGCTCGCTTTCCCACTGACGAATCGCCTCGGTGCTTTGACGTCCGTCCATGCCGGGCATTTGCACGTCCATCAACACCAGGTCAAAAGTCTCGCTTTGCACTGCTTTGACTGCCGCGTAACCGCTTTCGACCGCGAGCACCTTGGCACCCATGTCTTCGAGCAGGGTTTGCACCAGCAACAAGTTGGCCGGGTTGTCGTCGACGCACAGCACCTTCGGTGCGCGGCTCGATACCGGTTCGCCGGGCTCGCTGCGCTGCTGGCGCGGGTTGACCAGATCGGACAATGCCCGACGCAACTTGCGGGTGCAGGCCGGTTTGGCCTGAAGCTGACTGTGCGGGTTGGGCACCGAGAGGTGGAACAGCGTCTGTTCGGTGGTCGGGCACAGCACCAACACTTTGCAGCCCAGGTGTTCGAGGTCCCAGATGTGCTGGTTGAGGCGCTCCGGTGGCATGTCGTTGCTGGTGATGCCGAGCACCGCCAGATCGATCGCCTGATCGGTCTGATGCGCGCCGGTCACGCCATTGGTCAGGCTTTCCAGGGTATTGAACGGCGTGACGGCCAGGCCGCAATCTTCCAGCTGATGATGCAAGGCCTGACGGGCCAGTTCATGGTTTTCCAGCACCGCGACGCGGCGCCCGAGCAGCGGCGGGCCGGGCAGGTCTTCGGCGTCGTCGCGGGTCTTGGGCAGGCTGAGGCTGATCCAGAATTCCGAACCTTCGCCCGGCGTACTGTCGACACCGATCTCGCCGCCCATCTGTTCGATCAGGCGCTTGGAAATCACCAGACCCAGGCCCGTGCCTCCTGGCTGTCGGGACAGCGAATTGTCAGCCTGGCTGAACGCCTGGAACAGCGCGCGCACATCCTGGTTCGACAGGCCGATGCCGGTGTCCTGAATGCTGATGCGCAGTTGCACGCTGTCTTCGTGTTCTTCTTCGAGCATGGCCCGGGCGACGATGGTGCCTTCGCGAGTGAACTTGATCGCGTTGCTCACCAGGTTGGTGAGGATCTGCTTGAGCCGAAGCGGATCGCCCACCAGCGACAACGGCGTGTCGCGATACACCAGGCTCACCAACTCAAGCTGTTTGGCATGGGCGGCCGGGGCGAGGATGGTCAGGGTGTCCTGCAGCAGGTCGCGCAGGTTGAACGGAATATTGTCGAGCACCAGTTTGCCGGCCTCGATTTTCGAGAAGTCGAGGATCTCGTTGATGATCCCCAGCAGGCTGTCGGCGGACTTTTCGATGGTGCCCAGGTAGTCGAGCTGACGCGGGGTCAGCTCGCTTTTTTGCAGCAGGTGCGTAAAGCCGAGAATGCCATTGAGCGGGGTGCGGATTTCATGGCTCATGTTGGCCAGGAACTCGGATTTGATCCGGCTCGCTTCCAGGGCTTCCTTGCGCGCCAGGTCCAGTTCGATGTTCTGGATCTCGATGGTTTCCAGGTTCTGGCGCACGTCTTCGGTGGCCTGATCGACACTGTTCTGCAACTCTTCCTGCGCGTTTTGCAACGTGCCGGCCATGCGGTTGATGCCGGACGCGAGCTCATCCAGTTCCTGACTGCCAAGGGGTGGCAGACGGGTTTCCAGATGGCCGTCCTTGAGTTGCGCTACCGCCAGTTTGATCTGGCTGATCGGCCGGTTGATGGTCCGGCCCATGCGCAAGGCGAGCAGCGCCGCGCCAGCCAGGCCCGCGCTGATCAGCAGCAGGCTGGCGAACAGGCTGCGGTAACCGCGCAGCAGCATGCCGCTGTGGGACAGTTCGAGTTCGACCCAGCCCAACAGTCGGTCGGCTTCTTCCGGTATCAGGTCGCCGGCAAGGTTGCGGTGCTTGCCAAAGACCGGCAGCAGATAGCGTGTCGCATCGTTGCCACTGTGGCGCAGCATTTTTGAGCCATTGCCCAACGGCGCCGGGTTGAGCATGGTCGGGCCGGCGTGGGCTACGGGCGTACGGTCGGCGGCGAGGAAGGTCACGGCGCGCACGTCCGGTGTTTCCAGCGACTGGGTGGCGATACGCTCCAGCAGCTCGTTGTCTTTGCGACCCATGGCCGGGGCCACCAAGGGCGCGAGCTGTTCGGTGATCATCTCACCGCGCTGCATCAGTTGGGTTTGCAGGTCGGATTGCTGCATCCAGGTGAAATAGCCACCCAGGATCAGCGCCATCAGGCTGGTCGGCAACAGGGTCAGCAACAGCACGCGGCCTTTAATTCCCAGTTTCTTGAGCACGCATCTCTCCTGCATCCAGCTATTGATTGACCTGCACGTGCGTCCGGCACGCGCCATCGGGCCAGTGTAGCGATTTGCAGGCAGGCAATCTTCGTAAAATTGATGTCGTCATTCGTCGGCCGGACCGGCGCTTTCGCCCCACGGGCAAACCTTGGGTTGCCCAACGTCAGGCAATCTTGAATAATCGCCAACTGAGAATTATTTGCAGATACTCATGACTCCCATCTCTGTTGGCCATCCCCGCATCCTGTCCATTGAAGACGATCTCGTGCTCGGCGCTTATGTGCACGAGCATCTGGGCCGGTGCGGTTTTCAGGTGACCTGGTGCCAGAACGGCCGGGAAGGCCTGGACATTGCCCGCCAACAACCCTTTGACGTGGTGCTGATGGACATTTTGCTGCCAGGGCTGAACGGGTTGAACGTGCTGACGCAACTGCGCCAGAGCCATTCGACCCCGGTGGTGCTGATGTCGGCGCTGGGCGCTGAGGCGGATCGCATCAGCGGTTTTCGCCTGGGGGCCGATGATTACCTGCCAAAGCCTTTCAGCATGGCCGAGTTGCGTGTGCGCATCGAAGCGATCCTGCGCCGGGTGGCGCTCGACCGCCGGCCGGAGCCGGCAGCGGCGACGTCCTCGGTCGACAGCCTGCGTTTCGATGACGAACTCTGTGACGTTTCCTATGGCGAACTCGCCGCCGGCCTGACCCGCAGCGAGTATCGATTGCTGGACACCTTGAATCGCAATGGCGATGAAGTGCTGAGCAAAGCCTTCCTTTATCAGCACGTGCTGCAACGCGGTTTTGCCGCCCATGACCGCAGCCTCGACATGCACATCAGTCAGATCCGCCGCAAACTCAAAGGCATCGGCTACACCGAGCGGCAAGTGCGTACGGTCTGGGGCAAGGGTTACGTGTTGAGTGCCGGCGATGAAATGGTCTGACTTGCCGGGCCGACACTCGCTGTTCTGGAAACTGGCGTGTCTGTTAGTGGCGTTCTGTCTGCTGATGATCTGGCTGAGCTGGTCATGGGGGCGCTACATGGAGCAGCGAAACCAGTTTCTGTCGGATCAGGCCCGAGTCACGCTGACGGGGTATGCCGCCGAGGCCGAGCAGGCGTGGCGTTCGGAGCAGAGCGCGGGCGTCGATGCCTGGCTGCAAGGCATGAAACAGCGTGAAACAGGCTGGGTTGGCGTCATCAGCGGTGATTTGCAGTCCCTAAGCAGCCAGCCGCTCACTGACCAGGAAATCGAGCGACTGACTTTCCTGCGCGGCCTGGATTGGCCCATTCACAAGAAACGCCTGCCGTGGCTGCGCGTGCCGTTTCCCGGCGATTCGACGGCTGGCAGCCTGGTCATCGAACTGCCCCAGCGCTTCATGCCCGGCCAATACAGGCTGTTCTGGCGCGTGATCACCAACGGCATCATCCCGGGATTGTTCACGTTGTTGCTGTGCGTCGGCCTGTATCGGCTGCTGGTCGTACCGTTGAATCAATTGCGCGAGCAGGCCAATGCCTGGCGCGCCGACCAGTTGAATGTGCGTCTGTCGAGCAGCACCACCAAACGTTCGGATGAACTCGGAGAGCTGGGTCGGGCCTTTGATCACATGGCCGAGCGGTTGCAAAGCACTGTGGCCCTGCAGCAGCAATTGCTGCGCGACTTGTCCCACGAACTGCGCACGCCGCTGAGCCGTCTGCGGGTCGCCAGCGAAAGCGAGCAGGGGCTGGCGCAATTGCGCGAGCGCATCGGGCGGGAAGTCGATGGCATGCAGCGGCTGGTAGAAGACACTCTGCAACTGGCCTGGCTCGACACCGAGCGCGCCCCGTTGCCCGACGAAGCGATCCAGGTCCAGGCACTGTGGGAAATGCTCACGGAAAACGCTTGTTATGAAAGTGCCTGGCCGGCGAGCCAGTTGCAGTGCGCGGTAGATTCGTCCTGTTGGGTACGGGGCAATCTCAACACCCTGGCGCAGGCGCTGGAGAACATTCTGCGCAATGCCATTCGTCATTCGCCGAGTGGCGGTATCGTTCGTTTCAGCGGGCAACGTGACGGCGACTTCTGGCATTTGTGGCTGGAGGATGAGGGTGGAGGAGTGGCTGAGGCGGATCTGGAGCGGATCTTCTGTCCGTTCATTCGACTCGACGGCTCGCGGCCGGGGGATGGCGGGTTCGGGTTGGGGTTGAGCATTGCGAGGAATGCGGTGAAACGTCAGGGCGGGAGTCTTTGGGCGCAGAACACTGGGCGTGGGCTGCGGCTAAATATTCGGTTAGTGGCTGAGAGTGATGGCGTCAGTGACGACGCCATCGCGAGCAGGCTCGCTCCCACAGTGGATCTTTGCCGACCACAAATCGTCTGATCAACCCTGCACCCTGTGGGAGCGTAACGCTGAAACGGCCCCTTATTCCCATAAGCCATAAGCACCGCACTTTGCGTGATATGGCCTGCTCGCGTTTGCCGGTATGATAGGCGCCCCCGCAGTCTGGATTGCGAATACGCCATGACCTTGCAGTACCCAACCATCGCCGATTGCGTCGGCAACACCCCGCTGGTCCGTTTGCAGCGCCTGCCTGGCGCCACCAGCAATACCCTTTTGCTCAAGCTCGAAGGGAATAACCCGGCGGGTTCGGTCAAGGACCGGCCGGCGCTGTCGATGATTACCCGCGCTGAATTGCGTGGGCAGATCCACGCCGGCGATACGCTGATCGAAGCGACTTCGGGTAACACCGGTATCGCGCTGGCCATGGCTGCCGCGATCAAGGGTTACAAGATGATCCTGATCATGCCGGACAACTCCAGCGCCGAACGTAAGGCGGCGATGACGGCCTATGGCGCCGAGCTGATCCTGGTCACCCAGGAAGAAGGCATGGAAGGCGCGCGCGACCTCGCTCAGCGAATGGAAGCCGAAGGCCGTGGCAAGGTGCTGGATCAGTTCGCCAACGGCGATAACCCCGAAGCGCACTACACCACCACCGGCCCGGAAATCTGGCGCCAGACCGAGGGCACCATCACTCATTTCGTCAGTTCGATGGGCACCACCGGCACCATCATGGGTGTCTCGCGCTACTTGAAAGAGCAGAACGACAACGTGCAGATCATCGGCCTGCAACCGATGGAAGGCTCGGCGATTCCGGGTATCCGTCGCTGGCCGCAGGAATACCTGCCGAAGATTTATCAAGCCGATCGTGTCGACCGCATTGTCGACATGGCGCAAAGCGAAGCTGAAGACGTGACCCGTCGTCTGGCCCGCGAAGAAGGCATCTTCTGCGGCGTGTCCTCGGGCGGTGCGGTGGCAGCGATGCTGCGCCTGTCCCGGGAAGTTGAAAACGCGGTGATCGTCGCGATCATTTGCGACCGTGGCGACCGTTACTTGTCGACCGGCATTTTCGACGCGCCCAACTGATGGCCAAGCAAGAGAGAGGCCTGCGCTTCCAGCCCACTGGCGGCAGCAAGGCCCCGCAAATTCCGACTGGCAAAAAGCAGCGCTTGAGCATCGAGCGCCTGGCCAATGACGGCCGCGGAATCGCGTTTTTCGAAGGTCGCACCTGGTTCGTCCTCGGCGCGCTGGCGGGCGAAGACGTCGAGGCGCGCGTGTTGGGTGCCCACGGCAAAGTGGTCGAGGCGCGCACCGAACGGGTGTTCCAGGCCAGCGAGTTGCGTCGTCCGGCGCCGTGCCCGCATGCCGGCCGCTGTGGCGGTTGCAGCGTGCAACATCTGCCGCACACTGAACAACTTGCCCTGAAACAGCGCATGCTCGCCGAGCAACTGTCCAAGGTCGCCGGTGTCGAACCCCAAGAGTGGGCAGCGCCGTTGAGCGGTCCGGAATTCGGTTACCGCCGTCGCGCTCGAGTGGCGGTGCGTTGGGACATGAAAGCGAAGAAGCTCGAAGTCGGTTTCCGCGCGGCGGGCAGTCAGGACATCGTGGCCATCAACGAATGCCCGGTGTTGGTCCAGCCCTTGCAGCCGATCATGACCCGCTTGCCGGAAATGCTTCGACGCTTGAGCAAACCTCAGGCGCTGGGGCATGTGGAATTGTTCAGCGGTTCGTCGTTGGCGGTGTTGCTGCGGCACATGGCGCCGCTGTCCGACGCCGACATGACGATCCTCAAGGATTTCTGCGCGTTCCATGAAGCCCAACTGTGGCTGCACGGAGACGGTGAACCGCAACCGGTCGAGACTGACCAGTCGTTGGGTTATCGACTTGAACAGTGGGACTTGAATCTGGCGTACCGACCGGGAGATTTCATCCAGGTCAACGCCGGGGTCAATGAAGCGATGATCGCCCAGGCGTTGGAGTGGCTGAAGCCGACAGCGGAGGAACGGGTTCTCGATCTATTCTGTGGGTTGGGTAACTTTGCCTTGCCGCTGGCCAAGGTCGTTCGCGAAGTGGTGGCAGTGGAAGGTGTGCAGGCGATGGTCGAGCGAGCAGCCGCGAATGCAGCTAGCAACAATCTTCATAATGCGACTTTTTTTCAGGCCGATTTATCCCAGCCTTTGACCGATGCCGAATGGGCGCGCGAAGGCTTTTGTGCGGTACTCTTGGACCCACCGCGTGACGGTGCTTTCGAGGTCGTGCGCAAGCTGGCGTCCCTGGGCGCCAAACGGTTGGTGTACGTATCGTGCAACCCGGCAACGCTGGCGCGCGATACGGTCGAATTGATCAAGCAGGGCTACCGGTTAAAACGTGCCGGGATTCTCGATATGTTTCCTCAGACGGCACATGTCGAGGCCATGGCGTTATTTGAAGCGAGCTAGGACGGCTCGTCTGGTCCGACTGGCCGCCCGTGCCGCTCTTGCAGTAGCCCCGTGAGGGCAATCGGGCAATGAAGGTCAGCGAATTGACGCATTGAATCTGCGTCGTAGGGAAGGTAAGCAAGATGGTACAGGTGAGAGCACACCAGCCGATCAACACTGACGGCAGTATCAATCTCGAGGCTTGGCTCGATCATGCGGTCAGTGTCGATCTGGCACTGGATCGCGAAGCCTTGAAGGAAGCGTGCGAGTTCGCTCGCGTGTCTGAACAACAGGCCAATGCGGCGAAGAATCTATGGTCCGAAGGGACCTCGAGTTTCCGCACCGGCCTTGAGATCGCCGAGATTCTCGCCGACCTCAAACTCGATCAGGATTCGTTGGTCGCAGCGGTCCTGTACCGCGGCGTGCGCGAAGGCCAGATCGAACTGCCGGCGGTCAGCCAGCGCTTCGGTCCGGTGGTCGCCAAACTCATCGACGGCGTGTTGCGCATGGCGGCGATCAGCGCCAGCCTGAGCCCCCGTCAATCGTTGGTGCTGGGCACCCAGGGCCAGGTCGAAAACCTGCGCAAAATGCTGGTGGCCATGGTCGACGACGTGCGCGTCGCGCTGATCAAACTGGCCGAGCGCACCTGCGCGATCCGTGCGGTGAAAACCGCCGACGACGAAAAGCGTAATCGCGTTGCCCGTGAAGTCTTCGACATCTACGCGCCGCTGGCTCACCGTCTCGGTATCGGTCATATCAAATGGGAACTGGAGGATTTGTCCTTCCGTTACCTTGAGCCCGATCAGTACAAGCAGATCGCCAAGTTGCTGCACGAGCGGCGGCTGGATCGCGAGCGTTTCATTGCCGATGTGATGAACCAGCTGAAAGTCGAGTTGCAGGCCACCGGCGTCGATGCCGACATCAGCGGCCGGGCCAAACACATCTATTCGATCTGGCGCAAAATGCAGCGCAAGGGGCTGGAGTTCAGCCAGATCTACGACGTGCGCGCCGTTCGTGTGCTGGTGCCGGAAATGCGCGACTGCTACACCGCGCTCGGCATCGTCCATACGTTGTGGCGGCACATTCCGAAGGAATTCGACGACTACATTGCCAACCCGAAAGAGAACGGCTACCGCTCGCTGCACACCGCGGTGATCGGCCCCGAGGGCAAGGTGCTGGAAGTGCAGATCCGCACCCACGCCATGCACGAAGAAGCCGAGCTGGGCGTTTGCGCGCACTGGCGCTACAAGGGCACCGACGTCAAATCCGGCTCCAACCACTACGAAGAGAAAATTTCCTGGCTGCGCCAGGTCCTCGAGTGGCATGAAGAGTTGGGTGACATCGGCGGTCTGGCTGAGCAGTTGCGGGTCGATATCGAGCCGGACCGGGTCTACATCTTCACCCCGGACGGTCATGCCATCGACCTGCCGAAGGGCGCGACCCCGCTGGACTTCGCCTACCGCGTGCACACCGAAATCGGTCACAACTGCCGTGGCGCGAAGATCAACGGGCGCATCGTACCGCTCAACTACAGCCTGCAAACCGGTGAACAGGTCGAGATCATCACCAGCAAGCACGGCACTCCGAGCCGCGACTGGCTGAACCCGAACCTGGGTTACATCACCACCTCGCGGGCACGGGCAAAGATCGTTCACTGGTTCAAGTTGCAGGCGCGTGATCAGAACGTCGCGGCCGGTAAAACCCTGCTCGAACGTGAGCTCAGTCGTCTCGGCTTGCCAGCGGTGGACTTCGACAAGCTGGCCGACAAGGCCAACATGAAGACCGCCGAAGACATGTACGCCGCGTTGGGCGCGGGCGATCTGCGCCTGGCGCAACTGGTGAACCTGGCGCAACAACTGGTCGAGCCGGAACGCGGCAATGAGCAGCTGGAACTGATCCCGCGCAAAGCCACCGGCTACAAACCGGGCAAGCGCGGCGACATTCAGATTCAGGGTGTCGGCAATCTGATGACGCAAATGGCCGGCTGCTGCCAGCCGTTGCCGGGTGATGCCATTGTCGGTTACATCACCCAGGGCCGTGGCGTGAGCATTCACCGTCAGGACTGTGCCTCGGTGCTGCAACTGGGCGGGCGCGAGCCGGAGCGGATCATTCAGGTCAGCTGGGGCCCGGTGCCGGTACTCACCTACCCGGTGGACATCATCATCCGCGCCTACGACCGTTCCGGTTTGCTGCGTGACGTGTCGCAGGTGTTGCTCAACGAGCGGATCAACGTGCTGGCGGTCAACACCCGCTCGAACAAGGAGGACAACACCGCGCTGATGTCCCTGACCATCGAGATTCCGGGGCTGGATGCATTGGGGCGGTTGCTGGGACGGATTTCCCAGTTGCCGAACATCATCGAAACCCGGCGTAACCGTACACCGTGATGATGATCCCTGTAGGAGCGAGGCTTGCCCGCGAAGGCGTCATACCTGACACGCCGCCTTCGCG
>NZ_JASCOM010000141.1:0-15453 GCF_029959925.1 Pseudomonas sp. PS02303 | reverse complement strand
CGACTTGGCTTTTGGCCAAGTCGACCCAGACCTCCCCGACGCCACATTCTCGAATGGCAGAGAGATCCTGAGGCTCGGTCAGCAGGAAGCTGCCGCGCCAGAATGGGTGTCGAACCCAAGAGCAGGCGAGCTTGTGGATGTACATGCCGAGACGAAGCTCGGATACGGGAATGCGTTTTACCAACTTATTTTCCTTTCTGAGTTGGGTGGTTAGGCGTGCGCCGAGGCTGGCACCCAGCGGTAGAGCGGAGGTAAGGTCACGCCAAGATTCTTGGATCAGCCGGAACCGCCGAAATTTCCGTCAGCCGATCAACATGGCTTTGTCTCGCGCTCGGTCGATGCGTTCCTGCATCGCCTGCATGACTTCTTCGTGGGTGTACGACTTGGCGTTGGGGTCGTCGGCCTCTCGGAGAGCTTCCTCGACCTCGCGGGTCATCCGCGCATATTCTTCCGGCCACAGCGCTTGCTCCATGCGCAGCGACGCCTGCCCAAGCAGGTGCAGCAGGCCGAACAGCCGCATGTCATTGGTGGCGACGACGTGCTCTCGAATCCGCTCCTGGATCACCTCGCAGGCCCGATGCGCCTCTGGCGTCGCCGTGCCCTCGTAGCCGGCTGGGAGTTCTGCTTCTTCAGCGATTCGCGCCCAAGCGATAGCCAGCGCCTCGATGGTGGACAGGTTCATTTGCTCATCCACTTGCGCAGCAGACGCTTTTTCAGGGAGGCGCGCTCTTGCGGATTGCGTCCCTTGTGGTTGGCAATGCGATCCGCCGTGGCGGCCTGGCGCTTGATGGGCCAGTAGGAGCGGCCATCCTTACCCATCGACCAGACGTTGCTGACCTGGTTTTCCAGTAGAGGCAGATGGGCGCATAGAGCTTCCGGCGACGCGCTGGCCAGCGCGGTGCGCTCGTGGGTTCGCCAGCGCTGATGCCAGAGTTTCTTGTCCTCGCGCTCGCTACGGCAGGTCGTGTGCCCAACGATGGGCGTTTTGCGGCGGCTGCGGCTCATGATGTGGTTGTCTCCAAGAACATTCAGGACAGGCTTTCTGGGTAGAGCGCCGTCAACCGGGACAGGGTTTCTTGCACTTGTTCCAGCGAGGTCATCAGATGATCAACCTGATCCTGAAGATCCACGGCGAGATCAAATAGCTCAGCCACTCGGCTGCGTGATCCCTCGTTGAACGCGGCCATTGCCAGTTGATGCAGCTTCAACAGGTCGGTGCGCAGTTGCGGAGGTGCGCCGTCTGCGCTGTCATTCAAATCGCCGCGCAGCACGTCCACGGCATCGACTGCACGCAGCAGTGCCGTGGTATCGAAATTCTCGGGAGTCAGTTCGTCCCATTCGTCGTCGGTGATGCGGGCTGCCATCAGGAGAGCTCCGATTAAGCGGTTGCGAGCGTTAGATGCCCGATCGGCTCGGCTGCTGGCCGTACCTTGATTTCGATGTCGTAGCCGAGGCGATTCAGACAATCCATCAGCTTGCGTTCGGATAGATTGGTGAAGTCGCCGCGCATCATGCCCGACACCTTCGGTTGCGGGATGCCCATGCGTTTGGCCGCCGCTTGTTGAGTCAGCCCAAGGGCGCGCATGGCCCTCCTGATCTCGACCACCAGGCCGGTCTTGATCTTGAGCTTTTCAGCGTCAGGCAGTCCAAGGTCGGCAAAGACGTTGCCCGAGCTGCGCTGAACCTCGACGCCTTCAATGATTCGTTTTTGCATTTCGTAGCTCCTGTGCCAATACCTCGGCCACCTTCAGCCGAGCGCGGATGATGTCCATGTCGGCCTTTGGCGTGGCGATTCCGCTCTTGCTCTTCTTCTGGAAGCAGTGCAGGACGAACACCGCTTCCGCAAACTTGACCGTGTATACCGCTCGATAGGTGCCGCCGGCATCGTCTTCGACGACCTCCAGCACGCCGGCACCACCGAACCCCTTGAGCACCTTTGCTGCGTCATCCTGATCGCCTATCTGCGCCAACGAGAGCGCGTAACCGAAACGGTGACGCACGTCGGACGGCAACGCCATCAAATCCTTGTGGCTGCTCGCGATCCATTCGAGCGGTTTTTCTTTGTTTGTCATGACGGAATTTTATACCTGTTCAGGTAATGATGTAAACGCGGCAACCTCAAGGAGGTGTCGTAAAACATTTGTTTTGCGACAGGCTGTCAGCCGCCGCTGTGCTACCTGTGCAACACCCCCTCAAAAATGTACGGAAAACTCTATCGCTATTCACTATTATGCGGAAACCTGTTTTTGATGGTTATCCGCCTATGTTGGTTGGCTACATGCGCGTGTCGTCGGACTCCGACCGCCAGAGCACGGACTTGCAGCGCGACGCGCTGCTCGCCGCCGGCGTCGATCCGCGTCACCTGTTTGAGGATCGTGCCTCTGGCGCGAAGGATGACCGTGCCGGCTTGGCGCGGGCGCTTGAGTTCGTTCGAGCCGGCGATGTGCTGGTGGTGTGGAAACTCGACCGGCTCGGTCGCTCGCTGTCGCACCTGCTCGCCATTGTGACTTCGCTCAAGGACAAGCGGGTGGCGTTCCGCTCGCTGACAGAGAACCTGGACACTACGACGCCCTCGGGCGAATTCCTGTTCCAGGTGTTCGGTGCGCTCGCGCAGTACGAGCGCGCCTTGATTCAGGAGCGCGTCGTCGCGGGCTTGGCCGCCGCACGCAAACGCGGCCGGATCGGCGGCCGGCCGCAGGCGATCACTGGTGAGAAGCTGGACGCCATCGTCGCCGCGCTCGATGGCGGCATGTCTAAGGCGGCGGTGTGCCGCAACTTCAATGTCAAGCGCACTACGTTGATCGAAACATTGACGCGAGCAGGTTGGCGTGGTGCGGGAAGGACGGTCGATGAGCAACAAGAATAAGCTACTCACCGTCTTTTCTGACGCAGAGCAGGAAGCCTTGTACCGCCTACCGGACTTCGACGATGCTCAGCGGCTGGAATACCTGGCGTTGGCCGAATCTGAACTGGCGTTCGCCAGCAGCCGGCCTAGCCTGCAGGCCCAAGTCTATTGCGTCTTGCAGATCGGCTACTTCAAGGCCAAGCATGCTTTCTTCCGCTTCGATTGGCATGAGGTCGAGGACGATTGCGCCTTCGTGCTGAGTCGCTATTTCCACGGCGAAGCGTTCGAACGCAAGGCGATCACCAAGCATGAGCACTACAGCCAGAGGGGTCAGATCGCCGAACTGTTCGGCTACCGGTCGTGGGCGGCTAGCTTCCTGCCGCAACTGGCACAGCAGGCTGAACAGATCGTGCGGCGCGACGTAATGCCAGGATTCGTGGCCGCCGAACTGATCGTTTGGCTCAGCGAGCACAAAATCATCCGGCCCGGCCACACCACCTTACAAGAGCTGGTCAGTGAAGCCCTGTCCACCGAACGCAGGCGCTTGGGCGGCTTGCTGGCAGAAGTGTTGGACGAATCGGCCAAAGCTGCGCTGGGCCAGCTCCTGGTGCGTGACGACACCCTGTCTCAACTGGCAGCGCTCAAGCAGGACGCTAAAGATTTCGGCTGGCGTCAGATGGCAGGGGAGCGCGAGAAGCGCGCCACGCTGAAGTCCTTGCACGGGATCGCCAAGGCGCTGCTGCCCAAGCTCGGCATCTCGCAGCAGAACCTGCTGTACTACGCGAGCCTGGCGAACTTCTATACCGTCCATGACCTGCGCCACCTGAAGGCGGAGCAGACCCGGCTCTACCTGCTGTGCTATGCCTGGGTACGTTACCGGCAGCTCACCGACAACCTGGTCGACGCGATGGCCTTCCACATGAAAAAACTTGAGGACGAGAGCCGCACGGGTGCGAAACAGTCCTTTGTCGCCGAACAGCTGCGACGCCATCAGGAAACGCCGCAGGTTGGCCGCCTGCTGTCGCTGTACGTGGACGACAGCGTGGCCGATCCGACGCCGTTCGGCGAGGTGCGCCAACGCGCCTACAAAATCATGTCCAGGGAATTGCTGCAAAACACGGCGCAGCGCATGAGCGTCAAGCCACTGAACAAACTGGCGCTGCACTGGCAGGCGGTGGACGGCCTGGCCGAACGCATTCGACGCCATCTACGGCCGCTGTACGTCGCGCTCGACTTCGCCGGCACGGCCCCCGATAACCCATGGCTCGCGGCGCTGACTTGGGCCAAGAGCGTGTTCGCCAAGCAGCAGCGCCTATCACAACGGCCACTCGACGAATGTCCGGCGGCAACGCTGCCGAAACGCTTGCGTCCGTACCTGCTGATGTTCGATGCCGAAGGCACGCCGACAGGCCTGCATGCCGATCGTTACGAATTCTGGCTTTACCGTCAGGTCAGGAAACGCTTCCAGGCGGGCGAGCTCTACATTGACGACAGCTTGCAGCACCGGCATTTGTCCGACGAGTTGGTTTCGATGGACGAGAAAGCCGCCGTGCTCGCGCAGATGGACATCCCCTTCCTGCGGCAGCCGGTCAGTGCCCAGCTCGATGCACTGGCGGCCGAGTTGCGTGCGCAATGGGTGGCGTTCAATCGCGAGCTGAAACAGGGCAAGCTGACGCACCTGGAATACGACAAGGACACGCAGAGACTGACCTGGCGCAAGCCCAAGGGGGAGAACCAGAAGGCGCGCGAGCAAGCTCTCTACGAGCAACTGCCATACTGCGATGTCGCCGACGTGTTTCGCTTCGTCAACGGCCAGTGCCAGTTCCTGTCGGCGCTGACACCATTGCAGCCACGCTATGCGAAGAAGGTAGCCGACGCCGACAGTCTGATGGCGGTGATCATTGCCCAAGCCATGAACCACGGCAACCAGGTTATGGCACGTACCAGCGACATCCCGTACCACGTCCTGGAGAGTACCTACCAGCAGTACCTGCGCCAGGCGACGCTACATGTGGCCAACGATTGCATCAGCAACGCCATCGCCGCACTGCCGATCTTCCCGCATTACTCGTTCGACCTCGATTCGTTGTACGGTGCCGTTGATGGGCAGAAATTCGGCGTCGAGCGACCAACTGTGAAGGCGCGCTACTCGCGCAAATATTTCGGCCGCGGCAAGGGCGTCGTCGCCTACACGCTGCTGTGCAATCACGTGCCGTTGAACGGCTACCTGATAGGCGCACACGAGTACGAGGCTCACCACGTGTTCGACATCTGGTACCGCAACACGTCGGACATCGTGCCGAGCGCGATCACCGGCGACATGCACAGCATCAACAAGGCCAACTTCGCCATCCTGCACTGGTTCGGACTTCGTTTCGAGCCGCGCTTCACCGACCTCGACGACCAGTTGCAGGAGCTGTATTGCGCCGATGATCTGGCATTGTACGAGAAATGCCTGATCCGGCCGGCTGGCCAGATCGACCGGCAACTCATCGTCGGTGAGAAGGCGAACATCGACCGAATCGTCGCCACACTGGGCCTGAAGGAAATGACGCAGGGCACGCTGATCCGCAAGCTGTGCACCTATACGGCGCCGAACCCGACGCGGCGCGCAATCTTCGAGTTCGACAAGCTCATCCGCAGTATCTACACACTGCGCTACCTGCGCGACCCGCAACTGGAGCGTAATGTTCACCGCTCGCAGAACCGCATTGAGTCCTATCACCAGCTACGCTCGACCATCGCCCAAGTCGGTGGGAAGAAGGAATTGACCGGCCGCACCGACATCGAAATCGAGATCAGCAACCAGTGCGCCAGGCTGATCGGCAACGCGATCATCTTCTACAACTCGGCGATCCTGTCCCTGCTGCTGACGAAGTACGAGGCAGCTGGCAATGCCAAGGCGCTGGCGTTGATCACGCAGATGTCGCCAGCGGCCTGGCGGCACATCCTGCTGAACGGGCATTACACCTTCCAGACTGACGGCAAGTTCATCGACCTGGATGCGCTCGTGGCGGGACTGGAGCTGGGCTGACGGAAATTTCTGGGATTCCGGCGTACAACCCCCTTACGGTGCGTTCCACGAGGACCTGTTGATCTGAAGGCCCTGCCGTGGGGTCACGCCACCATGCACACCCAACGATGATCATGCCGATACGGCGCTCGAATGAACGCGACATCGGCGACCATCGTCATGCCGCGTTCCTGCAATGCTTCGGCCAGTTGTACGAGTGTCTCTGCTTCGATAGTCATGGCTGTTACCTCGTCAGATTTCCTGCGTGCATAATTCCTGACCGGTCGGACAACCCGCTAATTCAATTTTTCTAACACGACGATTGAAGCAGGCCGAGTCCGCCGGGGCAGCTCAGGCGGGTTGGTCGGAGCGGGTCAGTGGCAGGTTCAGCCAGCGTCGCCCGGTCGCATTCGCCACGGCATTGCCGATAGCGGCAGCCATCGGCCCCTGGACGATTTCCGCGGCACCCAGAAAAGGTTGGCCTGGCTGATCGAGCAGATGGACGTCGACTTTTTTCGGCACCTGGGAAAATCGCAGGATCGGGTAACCGCTCCAGTCGTAACTGCGAATACCCCCGGCGTCATAGGCAACTTTTTCGTACAGCGTCCAACTGGCGGACTGGAGTATCCCGCCTTCCACCTGGTTACGCAGGCCGTCGGGGTTGACGATCTGGCCGACGTCGACCGCCGTCACCACCTGATCGATCTGGATTTCGCCGGTCTGCGGATGAACCTGCAAGCGCACCGCAAGCGCGCAGTAGCCCATGATGTTTTTGTAGCGGGCGAAAGCGAAACCGATACCTGCGCCCGCTTCATTGGGCTTGTGCGGCCAGCCGATGGCGTCGCGCACCCGCTCCACTACCGCCCGTGCCCGCGGGTCCGCCAGGTGATTCAGGCGCAAAGCGACCGGATCGATCCCAGCCTTTTTGGCCAATTCATCCATGCACGCCTCGATGGCGAAGATGTTGATATGCGCGCCCAGCGAGCGCATGGCCGAGGTGCGAAACGGCATTTCGGTGACGAAGTTCATATCGATGCGGGTGGAGGCCAATGTGTACAGCGGCACCGCGTTGCGATCGCCGTCACCTTCGGGCTGGGCGATGGGGATCGACGGGGCCGAGGTGAAGGGGCGGGCCAGCAATCGCGCTGGCAACAACCGACCCGCATTGACGATGCGTTCGTTGTGCGGTGTGGTCCACAGTTCGTAGTTCCAGTCCTGCAAGCGACCTTGCGCATCCAGGTTGGCGTGCACTTGGCCGATCATCGCCGAGCTGTACGGCTCCCAGAGATTTTCCTGTTCGCGCATCCACTGCACCCGCACCGGCGTGCCTGGCATTCGCATGGCAATCAGCGCAGCGTCGGCCGCGGCATCGTCGGCGCCATTGTGGCCATAGCAACCGGAACCTTCGGCGTGGATGCAGCGCACGCGCTCGGAGGGCAGCCGGACCATTTCCGCAATGCCAGCGCGCAGGGGGTAGACGCCTTGGGTGTGGGTCCAGACCGTCAACGTGCCGTCCTTGAACCAGGCCACGGCGCAGGAAGGGCCGATGGAGCCGTGCATCAGGTACTGCTTGGTCACCCGGGCTTGGTAAGCGTTATCCGTGCCAGCCTGGGGTGTGCCCTCATGGGGTCGTCTCAGAAAACGGAAAATAAAGCACGCTAAGCGTGCGTGGAGGCTGGCACCCAGCGGTACAGCGTCGGAATGGACACGCCGAGGTTCTTGGCCACGTCCTTGGGCGGCACCCCGCTGGCCAGCAGCTTCTTGGCCGACTCGATCTTGCTGTCGGTCATCTTCGGCTTGCGGCCGCCTTTGCGGCCGAGCTGCTTGGCGACTTCCAGCCCGGCGCGGGTGCGCTCGACGGTCAGCTCGCGCTCTATTTCGGCAAGGCTCGCCATGACGTGGAAGAAGAACCGCCCGGATGGTGTGCCGGTGTCGATGGAGTCGGTGAGGCTCCTGAACTGGACACCGTGCTTGTGCAGCTCGCCGACCAGATCGACCAGTTGCTTGACCGACCGGCCCAGCCGGTCGAGCTTCCAGACGACCAAAGTATCGCCTTCGCGCAGCATTTCGAGCGTCTTGGCCAAGCCAGGCCGGTCTGCCCGCGTGCCACTCACCTTGTCCTCGAAGACCTTTTTACATCCGGCCTTGCTCAAGGCTTCGCGTTGCAGCTCCAGGTTCTGATCCTGCGTCGAGACGCGCGCATAGCCAATCAACATGGCTTGTCTCGCGCCCGGTCGATGCGTTCCTGCATCGCCTGCATCACTTCTTCGTGGGTGTACGATCTGGCGTTGGCGTCGGTGGCTTGCCGCAGGGCTTCCTCAACCTCGCGCGTCATCCGCTCGTAATCCTCCGGCCACAGCGCTTGCTCCATGCGCAGCGACGCCTGACCCAGCAGGTGCAGCAGGCTGAACAGCCGCATGTCGTTGGTGGCGACGATGCGCTCCCGAATCTGCTCCTGAATAGCTTCGCTAGCCCGATGCGCTTGTGGTGTGGCAGTCCCCTCGTAGTCAGCGGGGAATTCCGCTTCCTCGGCAATCCTTGCCCAGGCGCTGGCCAGCGCCTCGATGGTTGACGTGCTCATTTCCGCCGCTCCTGTGCTCTTTGGCGAATCAACCGGCCAAGGGGCCTCGACGCGAAAACCAGCAGCATCACGCCTATCGGATACCAGGTCGAGAAGACCACCAAGGCATCGAAGGCTGGCCGTCCGGTGTTGGTAGGCAGTACGGCGGTCACAGCCATCAACCCGCCGACCGTCCAGATGATGCGCCACACGTAGGGCATCACGCGGGGCACGTAGCCGTCATCGAAAGCGGTCTGGTAGTAGCGGCGCAGGCCGCGCTCGGCAAGCGCCTGGCGCTGCCGCTCCGACAGCGCATCCGTCCGGCCATACCAGCGCCGGAATGGTGGACAGCGCAGCAGCAAAGGGGTGAAGAGGATCATCACCGCCACGATCGCGACACCCCACGCCATGACGGCGCCGGCATCGGGCCGCTTGGCGTTCTCGATCACGGGCGCGAAGACGCCCGGAGCACCGATCATCCAGAACAGCGCAATGTGCTGATGGAAGGAGAGCTTCATTTGCTCATCCACTTGCGCAGCAGGCGCTTTTTCAGGGAGGCGCGTTCTTGCGGGTTGCGTCCCTTGTGATTGGCGATGCGATCCGCCGTGGCGGCCTGGCGCTTGACGGGCCAGTAGGAGCGGCCATCCTTGCCCATCGACCAGACGCTGCTGGCCTGGTTTTCCAGCAGGGGCAGATGGGCGCTCAGGGCTTCGGGCGACGCGCTGGTCAGCGCCGTGCGCTCACGGGTGCGCCAGCGCTGATGCCAGAGCTTCTTGTCCTCGCGCTCGCTGCCGCAGGTCGTGTGCCCGACGATGGGTGTTTTGCGGCGGCTGCGGCTCATAACGTAGTGGTCTCCAAGAACATTCAGGACTGATCCCAGGCGTCGATGGTCAAGACCTGATCGGCAGGACAGGCGGCTACGCGGTCGGGAACTGGATGGTGTTCAGTCTCATGCCGACCCCATTCGATTGATCGCGTCGCTTGCGGCACGCTGCGACGCAAGGAGGTTTGCGACCTGGTTTAGCAGCCGTGTCCGCTGCATGTCTGTTACCTATCTCCCCGACCGCTCATTGGACCAACTCCAGAGATTGGGCTCTATCGCTCAGCCAATACGAAACCGGCATTGGCTGATGCCACAACCGAGACGAACACAAATGGCTCGGTACCTGTATTTCGCGCCCCGTGCACTTGGCCCGGTCTTGCCACGGCTATCTCACCTTCCCTGAGGGCACGAACAATCCCATTGCCCTGAAAGTAATCAGCCATTCCCGACAAAACAGTCCACGTGTCTTGGCCGTGAGGATGAATGTGAGCCGCAATTTCCTGCCCGGGATGGACATGCCAAACCACGATAATTGAGTCTCGGGTTTCAAGCACAACGGAACGAATAGGCTCGCCTTCGGACGGCTGAACATACTCGGCTACAGAAAATATTCTCGATTCAACAGTCATCGGAGATCCCTCTTTCACAGTGCCCCCAGACAGGCTGGATATGAGTTCTAACTCGAATTTGAACGGGAGGCTGGTCGTGCGGTCGTGCAGTTGCCGATGAGCGTGTCGGCTGCTGCCTCCTTGCCCACCAGCGAACTCACGTCCGTTGCGGCCATCCAGAAGGTCTTGCCCGAGCGCGGCTCATAGGTCGCGGGATCGAACACGCCAGAGGGGCCGAACATCGGCGGCTTGATTGGTCATGGCTCCATGCCTTTGTCGTTACGGTCTTCATCGTCGGCATCCTGACGCACGGCGGGCAATTGCTGGAGCAACGCCGGCAGCCATTCCTGTACCGTCTCCCACACCACATCGAGGTTGATGTCGAAATAGCCGTGAGCCATGCGATTACGCATATTGCGCATGCTGCGCCACGGCACGTCGGCATGCGCCTGGGTGAACTCGACGTAGCCATCCATCACCTTTGTGGCCGCCTCGCCGATGACGATCAGGCTCATGATGACGGCCTGCTGGGTGCGCTTGTCGGCCAAGAAGTCGTCCTTGGCCATCCCTTCCACGAAGCTGCGCGCATCGGTTGCGGCCTGCTGAATGTGGTCGAGGTAATCGGGCAGGCGGTTCTCGCTCATATCGGTTGCGCCTCCGCGAGCACCTTGGCCCGGAACTTCGGCGGCAGGTCGCCGGGAGTCAGCAGATCGACGTCAACGCCGAGCAGCGATTTCAGTTCTTCTTCCAAATCGCCCAAGTCCAACAACGTGGCACCGGGCAGCGCATCGACCAACAGGTCGAGGTCGCTGCCATCCCGGTCGGTGCCATGCAGCACCGAGCCGAAGACGCGCGGGTTCGCGGCGCGAAAGCGGCCTACCGCTTCACGCACTGCGCTTCGCTTCATGTCAAGCACAACAGACGGTCGCATGGGCATCCTTTCTTATCGAAACTCGTTGAGATGATATGCAATCAAGAATAGAATTTCAAGAACTATTTTCGAGAATCGCAATGCCTTGATTCCCGTGCCGCGTGTCACTTTCAGAAGGCGACAGCACGAAATATCAAAAGTCGACCGCACGGTCTTTTCTGACGTTGGAGTCGCCTCAGAAAACGGAAAATAAAGCACGCTAAGGCGTAGTTCCCTCGGGCTACACCGCGTCCGCACTGCGCGGTTCTTTCTTCCCTTGCAGTGACGCAATCAGCGGGCAGGAAACGTTCCCCTTCCGCGCATGGCAGGCGCACACCAAATCAGACAGCACGGCCTCCATGCGCGCCAGGTCAGCCATCCTCTCGCGCACGTCCTTGAGCTTGTGCTCGGCCAGGCTGCTGGCTTCCTCGCAATGGGTGCCATCCTCCAGCCGCAGCAGCTCGGCGATCTCATCCAGGCTGAAGCCCAACCGCTGGGCTGATTTCACGAAGCGCACCCGCGTTACATCCGTCTCGCCATAGCGGCGAATGCTGCCGTAAGGCTTGTCCGGTTCCGGGAGCAAGCCCTTGCGCTGATAGAACCGGATGGTCTCCACATTGACCCCGGCCGTCCTGGCGAAAACGCCAATGGTCAGGTTCTCCAAATTGTTTTCCATATCGCTTGACTCCGTACATAACTACGGAAGTAAGCTTAAGCTATCCAATTCAGATTCGAAAGGACAAACGTATGTCTGAACCTCAAAACGGGCGCGGCGCGCTCTTCACTGGCGGGCTGGCCGCCATCCTCGCCTCGGCTTGCTGCCTCGGGCCGCTGGTTCTGATCGCCTTGGGGTTCAGCGGCGCTTGGATCGGCAACTTGACGGTGTTGGAACCCTATCGCCCCATCTTTATCGGCGTGGCGCTGGTGGCGTTGTTCTTCGCCTGGCGGCGCATCTACCGGCCGTCAGCCGCCTGCAAACCGGGTGAGGTTTGCGCGATTCCCCAAGTGCGAGCTACTTACAAGCTCATTTTCTGGGGCGTGGCCGTGCTGGTTTTGGTCGCGCTCGGATTTCCCTACGTCGTGCCATTTTTCTATTGATCACAGGAGTTCACCATGAAAAAGCTGCTTTCCGCCCTTGCCCTCGCTGCCGTTGTTGCCCCCGTGTGGGCCGCCACCCAGACCGTTACGCTGTCCGTACCGGGCATGACCTGCTCGGCCTGTCCGATCACTGTCAAGAAGGCGATTTCCAAGGTCGATGGCGTCAGTAAAGTTGACGTGACCTTCGAGACGCGCGAAGCGGTGGTCACCTTCGATGATGCCAAGACCAGCGTGCAGAAACTGACCAAGGCTACCGAGGATGCGGGCTACCCATCATCAGTCAAGAACTGATCATGAAAGACCCGAAGACACTGCTGCGGGTCAGCATCATTGGCACAACCCTCGTGGCGCTGTGTTGCTTCACCCCTGTTCTGGTCATTTTGCTCGGTGTGGTCGGCTTGTCCGCGCTGACCGGCTATCTGGACTATGTGCTGCTGCCTGCGCTGGCGATTTTCATCGGCTTGACCATCTACGCCATCCAACGAAAACGCCAAGCCGATGCCTGCTGCACACCGAAATTCAATGGAGTAAAAAAATGACCGAAATCACCGTGAATGGCATGACCTGCACATCCTGCGCCACCCATGTCAAAGATGCTTTGGAAAAGATTCCCGGCGTGAATGCCGCTGTGGTGTCCTATCCAGAAAGCCGCGCGCAAGTCATGGCAGACACCGCCGTGAGCCACAACCAACTGCTGGCCGCCATCGCCGCATTGGGTTATCAAGGCTCGATCCGGGTTGGTGATTTCAAAGATGAACCAAAAATCCGTGATGCACTTGAGGGCGCCGGTTTGCATATCGCCATCATTGGCAGCGGCGGGGCCGCGATGGCGGCGGCGCTGAAGGCCGTCGAGCAAGGCGCGACGGTCACGCTGATCGAACGCGGCACCATCGGCGGCACCTGCGTCAATAT
Organism: Pseudomonas sp. PS02303; assembly: GCF_029959925.1. Taxonomy (NCBI): domain Bacteria; kingdom Pseudomonadati; phylum Pseudomonadota; class Gammaproteobacteria; order Pseudomonadales; family Pseudomonadaceae; genus Pseudomonas; species Pseudomonas sp. PS02303. Next base: position 2,684 of record NZ_JASCOM010000141.1, on the reverse strand, counting down.
CGGCTGTGTGCCGTCCAAGATCATGATCCGCGCTGCCCATATTGCCCATCTGCGCCGGGAAAGTCCGTTCGACGGCGGTATTGCGGCAACTGTGCCTGCGATTGACCGCAGCAAACTGCTGGCCCAGCAGCAGGCCCGTGTCGATGAACTGCGGCACGCCAAATACGAAGGCATCCTGGACGGCAATCCAGCCATCACCGTTTTGCACGGTGAAGCGCGTTTCAAGGACGACCAGAGCCTGGTCGTCCGTTTGAACGAGGGTGGCGAGCGCGAGGTAACGTTCGACCGCTGCCTGGTCGCCACCGGTGCCAGTCCGGCCGTGCCGCCGATTCCGGGCCTGAAAGAGTCACCCTACTGGACTTCCACCGAAGCGCTTGTCAGCGACACCATTCCCGCACGCCTGGCCGTGATCGGTTCGTCGGTGGTGGCGTTGGAACTGGCGCAAGCCTTTGCCCGGCTCGGCAGCCAGGTCACGATCCTGGCACGCAGCACCTTGTTCTTCCGGGAAGACCCGGCCATCGGCGAGGCCGTGACAGCCGCTTTCCGCGCCGAGGGCATCGAGGTGCTGGAGCACACGCAAGCCAGCCAGGTCGCCCATGTGAACGGCGAATTCGTGCTGACCACCGGACACGGTGAATTGCGCGCTGACAAGTTGCTGGTTGCCACCGGTCGGGCACCGAATACGCGCAGCCTCGCGCTGGACGCGGCGGGGGTCACTGTCAATGCGCAAGGGGCCATCGTTATCGACCAAGGCATGCGCACGAGCAACCCGAACATCTACGCGGCCGGCGACTGCACCGACCAGCCGCAGTTCGTCTACGTGGCAGCGGCCGCCGGCACCCGTGCCGCGATCAACATGACCGGCGGCGACGCAGCCCTCAATCTGACCGCGATGCCGGCAGTGGTGTTCACCGACCCGCAAGTCGCCACCGTGGGCTACAGCGAGGCGGAAGCGCACCACGATGGCATCGAGACCGACAGTCGCACGCTGACACTCGACAACGTTCCGCGAGCGCTTGCCAACTTCGACACACGCGGCTTCATCAAGCTGGTCATCGAGGAAGGTAGCGGACGGCTCATCGGCGTGCAGGCGGTGGCCCCGGAAGCGGGCGAACTGATCCAGACGGCGGTGCTCGCCATCCGCAACCGCATGACGGTGCAGGAACTGGCCGACCAGTTGTTCCCCTACCTGACAATGGTCGAGGGGTTGAAGCTTGCGGCGCAGACCTTCAACAAGGACGTGAAGCAGCTTTCCTGCTGCGCTGGATAAAAAAAGGAGGTTTTCAATGAGCGCCTACACCGTGTCCCGGCTGGCCCTTGATGCCGGGGTGAGCGTGCATATCGTGCGCGACTACCTGCTGCGCGGATTGCTGCGTCCGGTGGCGTGCACCCCGGGCGGCTATGGCCTGTTCGATGATGCCGCCTTGCAACGGCTGTGCTTCGTGCGGGCGGCCTTCGAGGCGGGCATCGGCCTGGACGCGCTGGCGCGGCTGTGCCGGGCGCTGGATGCTGCGGACGGCGATGAAGCGGCCGCGCAGCTTGCCGTTCTGCGCCAGTTCGTCGAGCGTCGGCGCGAAGCGTTGGCCGATCTGGAGGTGCAGTTGGCCACCATGCCGACCGAGCCGGCACAGCACGCGGAGAGTCTGCCATGAACAGCCCCGAGCGCTTGCCGTCCGAGACGCACAAACCGATCACCGGCTACCTGTGGGGCGCGCTGGCCGTGCTCACCTGTCCCTGCCATTTGCCGATTCTCGCCATTGTGCTGGCCGGCACGACGGCCGGCGCGTTCATCGGAGAGTACTGGGGTATCGCAGCCCTCACGCTGACCGGTTTGTTCGTCCTGTCTGTGACACGACTGCTGCGGGCCTTCAAAGATCGATCATGAGCGCTTCCCATTGAGACAAACCACGCTGTCGCTACGTTGCCTCATGCCGGCATCAAATTCGGCTGAGTAGCTTCTCGCCATCTGGACGTAGCTCACCCTTGGGTGAAACATGCCGATACAGGGTCTGCCGCGTGACGCCAAGTTCCTGGCACAGGTCGCCGACCTTGGTCTCTGGCTGACCCATTGCCGCCATCGCCAGCCGCAGCTTGGCGGCGGTCATCTTGAACGGCCGGCCGCCTTTCCGCCCGCGCGCGCGGGCCGAGGCTAGGCCGGCAATCGTGCGCTCCGCGATCAACTCGCGCTCGAACTCGGCCAGGGCGGCGAAGATGCCAAAGACCAGCTTGCCGGCGGCGGTCGTGGTGTCGATGGCCGCGCCGTGCCCGGTTAATACCTTCAAGCCGATGCCGCGCCCAGTCAGGTCGTGCACGGTGTTGATGAGATGTCGCAGGTCGCGTCCGAGCCGATCCAGTTTCCACACGACCAGTGTGTCGCCAGTTCGCAACGCCTTCAGGCAGCTCGTCAAGCCGGGCCGATCCTCGCGCATGCCGGATGCCTGGTCCTCGTAAAGATGTACTGGATCGACCCCGGCGGCAATCAGCGCGTCGCGCTGCAAATCGGTAGCCTGGGAGCCGTCCGCCTTCGATACCCGCATGTAGCCTATCAGCATGTCGTACCTGTCACATATACGTTCGATTATGTGACAGTGTGAGCCAGAAAGTTCTCGCCGTCAAAAACTGTCACTTAACCCGTCATTTAGTCTAAGACCTGCAAACGGCCATTCAGGCTCGTAATGTGACAA